>NZ_DGYQ01000045.1:40020-158126 GCF_002396765.1 Exiguobacterium sp. UBA5002 | reverse complement strand
AGTTCACTCCTACAGGAAAAAACGTATTTATGCGTTGTCAGAGACAAACAAGCCAGTTTTCCTGCTTAAATGAAGCAGGAAAACTGGCTTGTGTCTCACCTGAGGAAATGGTGTGTAATGACGCGTCATTCTTTTTTTGAGTCAGTCCCCTCTTCACTGTCTTACCAGAGTCTCCATCCGGGAGCTCCTGGAGGGGCATTTTCAATCATATGCCAAATCGGTACCGTGTACGCAAACGCAATCAAAGCGAACGTCACGAAAATCCATAGCTTCCAATTTTCAAAGAAGAGTGGCGTTGCCATCGCCTCTTCTTCCGTTTCAGCAATCGGAAATTCTTCCGTTCCTTTTGGCGCTCGGAATGCAAGTTGGAACATCGCATAGAGGAATAGCAGAATCGAGATGAATAAAATCGTTCCGCCGATCGCCATTGCGACATGATATGGAATCCAGTCAGCGACGATTGAATCCTTGAAGTAGGTGGCTGGTCCCGTCCGTCGTGGATTACCGAGTAATCCTGAGATGTGCATCGCAGTCGACATGAAGAGCATTCCGATCGTCCAGGCAGCCGTTTGAATAAGTCCAAGACGATTCATTGCTGCTGTTAACGTTCGACCACGTAAGAGCGGGACAAGCCAGTAGGCTGTTCCGAAGAACGTCAGTGCGACGGCGGCACCGACCGTGATATGAAAGTGTCCCGTAACCCACAATGTGTTGTGAACGATGATGTTCAGCTGATGCGATGCATTAATGACACCACCTGCACCTGCTGGAATGAAGAACAACATCCCGATGAACGGTGCAAGGAACCGGACGTCGCGATATGGCATTTTCTTCACCCAACCAAATATGCCAGTTGCTCCCTTACGGCGACCCGCTAGCTCGAATGTCGCAAACATCGAGAAGGCAGTCATCAATGATGGGATGATGACGAGGAATGTCAAAACGACTTGGACATACTTCCAAAATGCAGAAATCCCCGGCTCTAACAATTGATGGTGAAAACCAACTGGGAATGAAAAAAGTAAGAACAATAAAAATGACATTCGCGCTAACGCGTCAGAAAAAATCTTCCCACCAACGATTTTCGGAATGACCGTATACCAAACGATATAAGCAGGTAATAACCAAAAATAGACGAGTGGATGACCAAAGTACCAAAATAGCGTTCGGGATAGCTCGATCCCGACCTTATCTGTCCAACCAAGAGATAAAGGAAGGAGTTGAAAGAGAATCGTCGCTGCTACGCCGAGTGTCGCAACCACCCATAATAAGGCAGTCATAATACTCATGTATGCTTGAAGTGGTGGATGAACGCCAGGGTGTTCCCGTTTATAATCAGCATACATACGGAACATGGCACCAGAAGCAATCCACGTTCCGACGACGAAGATGACGAGTCCAATATAAAATACTGGATGTGCCTTGAGTGGTGCATAGAATGTATAGAGGACGGAAGCTTCTCCTGCAAGCACCATCCACGTGACGAGGACGACACCAAGAATCATGAACCAGAATCCGACCCATCCGAGACGTCGCGGAAACTCTTCGAATCGTCCGAACGATTGACCTAAAAATGAGAACAATAATCCGAAAATGAATAACGTCGTAAAGACGATTGCAAGCATTAACCCGTGGGCAGTGAGAAGCTCATAGTAGCCGACTCCAGCAATTTCTGGAATGACACCTGTCCGCACCATCGTTTGCAACAATCCACATAAACCACCAATCAATAAGGCGACAAGTGAAAAACTAACATGTGCGAAAGCGAGCTTCGCTTCCTTAATTCCGATGACGGTAGCAGGCAGACCACGCTCCATCTCGAACTGTCTTAATTTTTTTGAAATGGCATTCATCTTATTCCACCACCTTGATTTTCGTTGCCATCATATGATGGGCATTACCACAATATTCATTACATACGACGAGATATTCGCCTGCTTTCTTGAACGTATACTCAATCGAATTAATATGTCCGGGAACGACCATCATGTTGACGTTCGTCTTAACGATTTCAAATCCATGAACGACGTCCTTCGATGTCACGAGAAAATCGACTGTCGCCCCTTTAGGTATGACCATATCTTTTGGTGTAAACTGAAAAGCTTGTGAAACGATGACCGCTTCGTATCGGTCATCATCAATCTTTTTTAGTCCTGGTTTATCAAACGGTTTCGTCTGATCGACTTTCGTCGGATCAATCAATGTCGCATCGGATGGTGGTTGATTGCCCGATGCAAAAGCGGATACACCGATGATGGTCAAGAAGACCGCTAGCATCGCTACTCCGAAGATCAGCCAAATTTTTTCTAAACGATGAATGTGCATCGTGATTCCCCCTTAACGTGATATGAACAATAGAAAGATTGAACTCCACATCCCGATGATGACACCTGCTACGATCAGGACGGCAATAAATGTTCCTTTGAGGTTTGATTCTGATTTTTGGTCCATGGTGATTACTCCTCTCCTGCTTTGAACTTGTCTTTATTGTAAGAATTCAGCAAGTTCGGAAACTGTGATATATATCACTTCAAATGTGAAGAATCCGCACTTTTCTTTCTAAAAACACACAAAAAGTTCACATCTGAACAAGAGAAGGAGGCACGACTCATCTACAAAAAAAACAATCCATACATGAGGCAGAAAATTCTGCTTCACGTTTGAATTGTTTGTACACTATCTATTAAATTCGACAAACACCTGCTGGGCATCCTTCACAATGACACAGATCACGCAGATATTGTGCATCATGAATGATGATTTCTTTTGGCGTCATCGAAATGACACCTTCTTTTTTCCACTGGGAGAACATCCGATTGACCGTTTCACGCGGTGCGCCAATCAATTGACCAAACTCCCCATCGGATGGACGTTTTGCAAGACGGTAGGTTTCTCCTACTTGTCCCCCTTCCATCGCGATGAGACGAAGTAACGTCGAAGCTAACGCACCCGGTTTTCCGAACAATAGCAAGTCGCGCAATTTAGTCTCCGTCTGTTTCCGCATCAATGCTTGCCACCGCATGATCTCAAGCGCAAAAGTACCATCCTTTCTCATGAGTTCCTCTAATTTTTCTTTTGAGAGGAAACCGATGATACTATCCTCCATCGTCTCGATACTGTATGAACTCGGAAAAGCTTCTCCTACATCAAATTCACCAAATAGATCCCCTTTGAAATATAAGAACATCAGTAATGGACTGCCTTTTTTCGTCAACTTCGATAGTTTGACGCCTCCTTGTTTCACATAAAACAACTTGTCGTTCATTTCCCCTTCCCAACAGACGATGGAATCCTTTTTGAACGTCGTTTCCGTCATGAAGCTCTCTAGTAACGTTCTTGTCTCAGGTGATAAGATGAATGTATTCGCTTCAGTCGTTCCACAAGTCAGCATATCCATTTCTCCTCTCCTTTTCTTCTGCTTTTAGTATAGAACATCACAGTTCAAAAGAATGGATTTTCAAAAGATTGTCAAACTTTGTTCAATTTTTCACATTATTTTTGAAAAAGTATCTGACGACCGCTTTCTAAAACTAAAGCAATCGTCAGATATAGTATTACATACCTGTTCCGTAATAATGATGAACGATTCGTTCAACTGCTTGACCTGGTGGGTGATCATACCAACTTGTTTGGAATTCTTGCATGTGCTGACGGCACTCTTCAAGTATCGCGTCAGACACGATCC
Organism: Exiguobacterium sp. UBA5002; assembly: GCF_002396765.1. NCBI lineage: Bacteria > Bacillati > Bacillota > Bacilli > Caryophanales > Exiguobacterium > Exiguobacterium sp. UBA5002. The sequence goes on along the minus strand of NZ_DGYQ01000045.1, from coordinate 154,441 downwards.
ACTCCATCAATTGCGCCATCTGCTCCGTCTGTCGCACCGGTAATGGTTTTGGATACTGATCGACAAGTCCTGGTAGTTGTCGATATGTATCGATGTCCGGTGTGTATAAGAACGTTGGAACCTCAAGAAGACAGCTTTCAAATGGAATCGACGAATAGTCGGTCACCAGAACATCCGTGATGAGCAAATAATCATTGATCTGATACGTGTCATCCACAAGATGTATATGGGCGGAACGATAGGTCGAAAGCGCTCGGATCGTCGGATGTAACTTAACAAGAATCGTCCAGCCTGTTTTAGCCAGTTGTTCAAATTGTTGAATCGTGTGATCTTCCGTTCCTTTATATTCGCGGTAAGTCGGGGCATACAATAGAATCCGGCGGTCGGGTTTTACATAACGTTCTTTTAAATCAAGCGCCCGATGTTCCCGCTGAACCTCATCATACCAATAATCCGTCCGTGGCATGCCGAACGGTTTAAAATGAGATCGTTTTAAATCATGCGGTGCCATGAATTGTGTCGCACAACGCATCCCCGGCACGATGAAATCACCATATTCCTGATAGACACGTCGGAACCGATTTCGTATCCGTTCCGATACGAACAGGCTTTTCGAAGAAGTTAGTCCAAACTGCTTTAACGTTCCGCCGGCATGCCATAGCTGGATACGTCGTGTTCCACGTCGCGTTTTAGCAACACTGAATTCCGCAACATAATTATCGACGAAAACCGTCCGGGAGGTCGCAAGTAAATATGCGAGTCTGACGAACCGTAATCGACGAAAGCGAAGCATTCGGTCTGACTTCCATAAATCCGGCTGCTTCATGAAATGGTGATCATATACCAGATACCGTTTCTCATTTGGCAATTCCTGCGCCAAGCGATCATTAACAGGTTTTGCGTTATCCCCGTATGTCATCCAAAATAAAGTGACGGGGCGAAGCGGTAACAACCGAAAGACACCATAACAAATACGAAACAACAATAAATAGACCCATACGATTCCTTCTCTAACCACTTTCATCCTGCCCTTCTACGAAGAAAGACCGCACGTCGTCGTGTGGTCTCCTCTTCAATCACTTCGAAGCTAATTCCGTTTTAATCTGACTCGTAGAAATACCCTCAGTTCGGCTAAGGTAAACGACTTCACAATGCTCTTTTAAGAAATCGAACTCGCCTTTCCAATCATCACCCATGACGAAGAGGTCGACGTTATGCTTCTTCACATCTTCTACTTTTTGATCCCAGCTGTTTTCCGGAATGACTTCATCCACATAACGGATGGCTTCAAGAATCATCTTTCGATTCTCGAAATTATGGTAGGACTGCTTATGTTTCAAACGATTGAATTCGTCCGTTGAAATCGCAACGATAAGATAGTCTCCCATCGCTTTTGCGCGTTTTAAGATGTTGATATGACCCCAGTGTAATAAATCAAATGTTCCGTACGTAATAACCTTCTTCATGATTCTGCTCTCCCTTTTATCCGTGAATTCTCTTTATGATCGTCTTCATCGCCCGTTCTGAAGCCTGTCCATCATCCCATTGACAATACGTCTCTTGGAACGCTCGAAATGCTGACGCATACCGTGTGTGCCAATCATCTAACTGGTTCAGCTCTTCAAACAGTGCTGTTTCAGTCGACAACAATGGTCCCGGTGCCTCCTGCTCAAAATCGAAGTAAAATCCACGCAACTGATCTCGATAATGTTCTAAATCATACGTATAGAATAAAATCGGACGAGATAAGTGCGCAAAATCAAACATGACAGAAGAATAATCCGTGATCAAGGCGTCCGACGCCAGATAGAGCTCCGCGATATCCGGGTAGTCCGATGTATTTCGAACGGATGGATAAGCAGTGACGTCGAGACGACTTCCGACTAAATAGTGCATTCGGACAAGCAGAACGTATTCATCCCCAAATCGCTTTTCAAATTCATTTAGCGAAAAAGGTAGCTCAAATGAATATTTCCCTTGACCTTCGAATGCATTATCTCGCCAAGTTGGTGCATACAACAAGACTTTTTTTGAATGATCAATATCATAGTGGCGATATACTGCTTCTTTGATTTTAGCATGCCGTGCCTCTTGATAAAATATATCATTTCGAGGGTATCCAATTTCTAGCATCTCACCTTCAAAAGCAAATGCTCGCCGAAAGATTGAACTAGAGTAGGCATTCGGGGAAATTAAGCCGGACCATTTTGCAGTCTCTTGCTTAAATCCTTGCTTGTACCGCTCCGTCGTCGTATTCGCCATTTGGACATCATCCATATCAAGCGCGAGCTTTTTGAGCGGTGTGCCGTGCCATGTCTGGAGATAATACGTTTTTTTCGGTTTGATCAACCAACCCGGTAACCGACTGTTTGATACCCAGACCCGTGACGTCGCGAGCAAATAAACCCAGCGAAACGTCAACCGATCTACCGTCTTGACGTCTCGTGGAAACGTAACACCTCGTTGTTTACTAAAAATCAACTCACATTCCGGATGCATCGTACGCATCAATTCGTAGATGGCACGCGGACTGTCACTATATTGCTTTCCGAGAAAACTCTCGAAAAGGACTCGATTTGATTTTTGTGGCAACCACGTAAAGACTTTCATGATGGTTCGCAGACTGCGTTCAATCAAGCCTGTTCGTTTCATCCACTGTTTTACTTGATCTTTCAAGTGAAGAGCTCCTTCTTAAGTCAATTAATCACAGCTCATCATAACAAAAAGCGCATCCATTTGGAATTGCTATTTGTTCGCATGTAGCGGAAAGGTAAATCGAACGCCGTCGTGTTTTTGACGATTCCTTTACGATGGCTGAACGTCTCGAAACTATACTTGCCATGATATCCACCCATGCCACTCGCCCCGACTCCACCAAATGGTAGATGATGCTGTGCGACGTGCATCAACGTGTCATTGACACATCCGCCACCGAATGAAATCCGTTCAAGGATACGATGTTCGACGGCTTTGTTCTCTGTGAACAGATAAAGCGCAAGCGGCTTATCACGATCGTTAACGAACGCGATGACCTCTTCGACTTCACGGTATGTCAATACCGGCAAGATCGGTCCAAAGATTTCGTCTTGCATCAATGGAGCATCCACCGCTACATTCGTCATGACAGTCGGCGCCATCTTACGCGTTTCCGGATCCACTTGTCCACCGAATTCGATCGTCCCTTGCGACAAGTAACTGCTGAGGCGATTCAGATGATCGTCCGATACGATTTTGACGTAGGATGAGACGCCGACGCCATTCCCGTACTGTTTAAAGGCTTCTTCTTCAATCAACTGCAAAAAACGTTCTTTAACGTCTTCATGGATCAATACGTAATCCGGGGCAATACATGTTTGTCCGGCATTCAGCCACTTTCCCCATGCGATCCGCTTCGCTGCTAGACGAAGATCCGCATCCTTGTGAACGATCGTCGGTGATTTCCCACCCAGTTCAAGTGTGACCGGTGTTAAATGCTTCGCCGCAGCCTGATGCACGATTTTTCCGACGCGTGTGGAACCCGTAAAGAAGATATAATCAAAACGCTCGTTTAGTAAAGCGCTACTGACTTCAGCATCTCCTTCTATGACGATTCCGAATCGTTCATGGAATGCCGTTTCAAAAACTTCTCGTAATACACGAGAGACGTTCGGTGTCAGCTCGGATGGTTTAAGGACGACCGTATTCCCCGCTGCAATCGCACCAATGACCGGAGCAAGTGCCAGCTGGAAAGGATAGTTCCATGGCGCGATGACAAGAACGTTGCCATAGGGTTCGTACTGGATTTCACTTTTTGAGCCGATATGCAGAAGCGGTGTTGCGACACGCTTTGGACGTGCCAGTCGACGGAGTTGTCGCTCCATCCGTTGAATCTCTCCATAAACGAAACCGATTTCCGTCGTAAAAGCATCATGCTGTCCTTTATTGAGATCTTGTTTTAATGCCTCATAGATCGCGGCTTCATGCGTTTCAATCGCTTGGCGTAAGAACGTCAGCATGCTTAAGCGAAAAGCTAGACTACGTGTTGCACCTGTTTGGAAAAAGTGACGCTGTGTCTCAAGGCGCTCTGAAAGCACTGTCTCTGTCATCGTTGTCTCCATCCGAGAATCTCCCCTTTAACTGATCTATAACACTGCCTTTATCTTACCATATCTCTTTTCGACTATGAAAAAAGACGGAGAGGCTTCTCCGTCTTACTTCTTATAATTGAATCGCTGTTTCAAGCGCGACTTTCATCATATCGTTGAATGTCGTCTGGCGCTCTTCCGATGTCGTTTCTTCACCTGTCAACAGATGATCTGAAATCGTCAGGATCGTCAGTGCATTTACTTTATGTTTTGCTGCAAGTGTGTAAAGACCTGCCGCTTCCATCTCGATTGCGAGACATCCGAAATCCGCCCATTTTTTGAAGTGATGGAAATCATCTTGATAGAACTGATCCGTCGTGAAGATTTGACCAACTTTTGCATCGATACCTTGTTCTTTAGCTGCTGTATATGCTTTATGCAACAGATCAAAAGAAGCTGTCGGTGCGTAGTCTAGTCCATTAAAACGGACACGGTTCTGTGCCATGTCATGCGAAGCACTCATCGCGATGACGACGTCACGAACTTTAACGTCTGGCGTGATCCCACCGGCAGTTCCGACACGGATCAAGTTCTTCGCACCATATGACTGAACAAGTTCGTTCGCATAGATTGACATCGATGGTACACCCATACCTGTTCCTTGAACCGAGACTTTTTTCCCTTTATAAGTACCTGTGAAGCCATACATGCCTCGAACTTCGTTATAAAGGACGACGTCCTCTAAAAACGTCTCAGCGATGTATTTAGCACGTAACGGATCTCCTGGGAGTAAGACCGTTTCGGCGATTTGTCCTTCAGCTGCATTAATGTGTACACTCATGTACGATTCCTCCTCGATAGTCGTTTAAATCGACAACAATTCACGAAACTCATTCGGTGTCATACCGAATTGTTTTTTGAACACTTTCCGAAAATACTTATCGTCCTGATATCCGACTTCAAGTGCGATTTCGTAAATGCGCGCTTCCGTCTCACTCAATAATTCCTTCGCTCGATTCAAGCGAATCGTTTGAATGTAATCAGATAAGTTAACGGAAAAACGCTGTTTGAAGCGTCGTGATATATACTCTCGGCTCAAGTAAAACCGTTCGCTCATGAATTGCAGTGTCAATTCTTCCGCATAATGCGTTTCGATGTATTTGGCGATTTGATCAATCGCTTCTCCTGATTCCACTACCGGATGGATACATTCCATCGCGCGGGACAAGGCATCATTGAGTACATCTGGATCAACCGGCTTCAATAAATAATCAAAGGATTGATGCAAAATGGCACGTCGCATATACGTATAATCATCATACCCTGTCAGCACGATCGTGACGACCTTTGGATGATGATTTTTTGTCCATTCTAGTAATGTTAATCCGTCGAGTCCAGGCATTTCGACATCTGTCAGCATTAAATCGATCGTTCCAGTATCCAGTAATCGTTTCGCTTCTTCCCCATGTTCCGCCTCGTAAATATGTGAGACCTGCCAACTGTCCCATTCTCCGAGCAATTTGACCGCTTCCCGTACATGTCGTTCATCGTCTACGATCAACACGTTCATGCCAAGTCCCCCTTCTCATATGGAATCCGAATCACGATTTTGAATCCTCCCTCTACCGCTGAAGAAGAGAGCGTCATATTTGCTTGCTCCCCGTAAAAAATCAAGAGTCGTTCATAAATATTATGGAGACCAATGCCGCTCGTCTCGAGATCTTCTGGGTTACGATGCATGCGCATTTTTCGATCAATCTCTTCAAGTCGTCCTGTTTCGAGGACGGCGCCGCTATTCTCGATGTGAATGATGAGACGTCCACCATCCGTCCGGACTTTGTAGGCGAGATAGTTTTCTGTCGCTGCTAATTGCTGTCGAAATCCGTGTTTGAAGTAATTTTCAGCGAACGGTTGCAAGATCATCTTCGGCACTTCAATGTCATTGAGATGCCACGGGATGTCAACGATATAACGGAACCGTTCCGGAAAACGTTGCTGTTGCAAACGAATATACGCTTGAAGATGATCGACTTCTTGTTTTAGGGTTACGATCGTCTGCTCATTATTCATCGAGTAGCGCATCATTTGTGATAATCCGGTGATCGAGCGGTACGCGATCTTCCGGTCTCCTTGTAGCGTCGTCGTTCCGATCGATTGTAAGGCATTGAATAAGAAGTGCGGATTGAGCTGAGATTGTAATGCACGTAGCTCATTCGTCCGGTTTTCAAGTGCCAGTCGATACTCCCGTTTGATTAAACGATCAATCCGTTGAATCATGCGTTGGAACTGACGGTTGAGTAATCCAATCTCGTCATTCGTCGTCGCAACGAATGGTGCTGATAAATCCCCTTGTTCGACTCGCCAGACGTTTGCTGTCAACTGTTTGATTGGTTTTGTGATCTGCATGGCAACGAGACTTGCGGCAATGATCATGACGAACAGTGAGACGAGACCGATCAAAACAAGAATCAATGCAGTTTCGTTCGCCCCTTGGATGACTGACGCATACGGAATCCGTTTGACGAGTATGAGTGGAACGCCATTCGTCATCGTCTTTGAGTAGACGATGAACGATTTTCCGACACGTAAACTCCCACTCTGCCCAGTGAATTGATCGACCGGTAGTTCCATCTCTGCTCCAGTCTGTGCCAATACACGCTGTTCTGTCATCAACCATAACGACTCTTCCGGATCATTCTCGAACAGTTTTAACTGTTGTTCGAATACACGGACTGGAATATCCACTGAAAGGAAGCCGAGTGGCTCATCTGTTTCGACACGATCGATGCGATAACGAAAACTAACGACTTGTTTCTCATCAAGAATCATCGTGTGCACATTGTATGGTTCAATCGTGTGCGCTCCGTCAATCAACCAGCCACTTTTTTCTTTCATCAATTGAAAATAATCCGTTTCTTGCATCCAATCAAACGTTCCCCGACTCGTCGTTTTCATGTTGTAGACCGAATACTCCGAATAACCATTTAATATGACGAAATGTAACTGCTCGATATCCTGACGTGATAAAAACAGACCTAACATCGCCCGCGAAACGACTCCATCAGATTCGTCTAATTCCTGATCTGCTCCGACGCGCATGATGTTCATCAACGAACGATTCGCATACAGACTTGTCGAGAGACGGCGGATATCCTCTATGTAATGGGTCACCTGTGTATTTCCTCGCGTCAACACGTTCAGGCTAGAACGTTCTGCCTGTTCAATGTTTTGGTGCCGTACATACAAGTAGGAGATCGATGTCGCGAGGGCTGTCGGAATCAAGATCGCTAGGACGACGAGACGAATCAAACGTGTCCGGATACTTTTCATGAAAGGCGCCCCCATCCTTTTTCTTGTAATCAATCGTATCATAACCTTGAATCCGCTTACATCATTTCCTGATATTCTCTTTCATGATTCCTATAAAAAATTCTTTTTTGTTTCGACTTGATTCCGAATGAATTTTACTATAATATCATCAATGTTCGTTTTTTAATCAATTTGTTATGAAGGTGGTCCTTTTACCCATGTTTAAACTTGCCGCACATCAAACAACCGTAAAACGTGAAATCCAAGCTGGATTCGTGACGTTCATTACGATGGCATATATTCTGCTCGTCAATCCGACGATTTTAGCAGATGCCGGTATCCCCCAAGCCCAAGCATTTTCTGCGACGATCATCGCGACATTGATCGGTACGCTCCTGATGGGGCTTTATGCGAATCTACCAATCGCAGTCGCACCCGGAATGGGACTCAATGCGTATTTTACTTATACACTTGTCGTTGGTGAAAAGATTCCATATCAGACAGCACTCTCAGTTGTCTTCGTTGCTGGTGTCATTTTCTTATTGTTATCACTATCACCAATCCGTACGAAGCTGATTGAAATCATTCCGATGACATTAAAGCTTGCGATCACAGGTGGAATCGGTCTTTTCATTGCTTCACTTGGTCTCAAGATGTCAGGAATTCTCGTCGCTAGTGAAGATACACTCGTCACGATTGGCGCATTGACGTCACCAGAAGCATTGATCACACTCATCGGACTATTAGTTGCAGCCATCTTGACGATCAAACGTGTACCAGGTGCTATTTTATATGCCATGATCCTCTCTGGATTGATTGCATTCCTGACAGGTGAATTGAAGTTTTCCAATTCCTTCGTTGCGTTACCGACGTTACCAGAAGGATTGATCATCACGAATCCGTTCAACGCCATTCAAGACGTGTTCCAATACGGTCTGTTCAGCGGTGTCCTCTCCTTCGTTCTCGTGACGATGTTTGATACGACAGGTACGATGGTCGCTGTCGGAGAACAGGCTGGATTGATTGAAGAAGATGGATCATTGAAAAACAGCGAACGTGCCCTATTATCTGATTCGACTGCGATGGTCGCTGGTTCATTGTTCGGAACAAGTCCCACAACCGCTTACGTAGAATCTGCAGCGGGTGTTGCTGCTGGTGGACGGACTGGACTCACATCCGTGACGGTCGGGATTCTATTCGCATTATCTGCCGTCTTTGGACCGTTCGTTCAATCGATTTCGAGCGTCCCTGCGATTACTGCGCCAGCATTGATTTTAGTCGGTGCCTTCATGATTCAAAACATCAAACAGATTCCATGGGATGATTTCAGCGAAGCTTTCACGGCTTTCCTCGTCATCTTGATCATGCCATTATCCGGTAGCATCGCAACCGGTATCGCATTCGGTTTCATCGTCTATCCAATCATGAAAGCTATCCAAAAAGAGCGTGTCCATCCACTCATCTATGTGTTCGCCCTTCTCTTCTTCATCCAATTATTCTTCTTATCATAAAAAAACATGCCTGTTCCGTCAGTTAATCGGAACAGGCATGTTTTTTTTGAATCACTTCTTATTTTTTCATTTTATCCCATGTTTTCGTGAAGTCCTGCAGCATCTCGTCAGCTGTTTTTTGCTTACCAACATATGCTTGCATGATCGCTCCGAACTCGTTTACAGCACCATCCGGATACTTGAACCAGTTCCATGAGATCGTTTTTCCGTCTTTCGAGTACGCTTGAATATCATCTGCAAGCGGTCCTAGATCCTTCGCTTCGATTGATTTGAAGGCAGGGATGAATTTAAATTTATTGACCATGTAGTCTTTTCCTGTGTCAGACGTCGCCATCCACTCGAGGAATTTTTTCGCTTCTGCTTTGTTCTTCGAGTTCTTATTGACGACCCAGTTGTTTGGTACGCCAACAGGAAGACGGTCCATTTTTTCTTTATCATCATTGATCGGCATCGGGATGAAGCCCATGTTGATGTCCGGATTGACGTCCGTAATCAATTGTTGTGCCCAGTTCCCTTGTTGAAGCATCGCTGTCTTACCTTCAGCAAATTGAGAGACTTGTGTGTTGTAATCCGTCGTTAACGGATTTTTATTACCGTACTCAATCGTTAAATCAAATAGATTCATGAAATCCTTGAACTGTTTGTTATCTTCGAACTTTCCTTTTCCAGAATTCAAGTCTGCGATGAACTGATCTGGATCATCCTGCTGTGCGACCGGAATGTTCAACAGGTGATTACCGAGAATCCACCACTCCCCGTACCCAATCGAGAATGGCGTCACTCCGTCAGCCTTCAGCTTCTTTGAAGCTTCCGTCAATTCAGTTAATGTTTTCGGAAGTTCCGTGATACCGGCTTTTTTGAAGATATCTTTATTGTAGATAAAGCCATACCCCTCAAGGTTCATTGGCATACCATACAATTTACCATCAATCGTCATAGGCTCTTTTGATAGCTCCGTTAGATCACCGACCCACTTTTCATCTGACAAATCTTCTAACTTATCCTGCCATGTCTTTGCTTCCGTAAAGCCACCGTTGTTAAAGACATCTGGTTCATTACCTGAAGCGAACTGTGATTTCAGAGCCGCGCCATAGTCCGATCCACCACCGACTGTTTGCACAACGACTTTCGTTCCGGTTTCCTTTTCATACGCTTTTGCCATCTTTTCCATGTCTTTTGCGATTTCAGCCTTGAATTGGAATACGTTGAGCGTCTTACCGTCTTTTGAACCACTATCTTTCGAGTCATCGCTATTCAATGTACCGCCACCACATGCTGCCAAAGCGACGACCATCGCCGTCGTGACGACAGGTAATGCTGCCCATCTTCTTTTACGCATTCGGATTCCCTCCCTGATTTCGTTTCATTTCGTGCTACATCTTCACAATAAATGAAAACGCTTGCAATGAAGAGAGAGAAAGTTGTCCGGTGTGGTGGAAAATATTGAACAATCGTTATCCGAGTCTTTTCATCGGAATTGTTGTATCATGAAACTAGAGATTCTTTTAGGAATAGGAGTTTGATGCCATGTCCTTGCAACTCACGATTTTATTGATTGGTATATTGCTGTTTGCCGCCGTCTGGACGACGAAGTTATCAAGTCGTCTGAATATTCCTGCTCTACTGATTTTTATCGCCCTTGGTATGATTGCTGGAAGCGACATTACGGGGTTCATTCGTTTTGACGATGCAGAACTGGCTCAGCTTCTTGGAACCGTCGCCCTCATCATCATCTTATTCGAGGGTGGTCTGCAAACAGTTTGGAAGGAAGTGCGTCATGAATTAGCCCCTTCCCTCTCGCTTGCGACGTTCGGGGTCTTCATCGCTACATCCATCGTTGCCGTTGCTTCCCATTATATTCTGGGCTTTAGTTGGGCGAATGCTTTTTTACTCGGGGCAATCGTTGGTTCGACGGATGCCGCTGCTATCTTTTCTGTCTTGAGTGGTCAGCCGATTCGACGGAAAGTCGGATCAACACTCGAAGTTGAATCCGGTACGAATGACCCGATGGCCGTCTTTTTGACTGTCTTGTTCCTTGAGTTCGTGACAAACCCTGAAGAAGCATCGCTCTTATCGGGACTTGGATCACTCGTTTGGGAAATGGCGATGGGACTTCTGATTGGTTTGTTCATCGGATGGGCAGCTTCGACCTTGATCAATCGGATCGATTTGTCCTCTTCTAGCTTTTATCCGATCATGCTCATGTCGTTTGCTTTCCTGTCTTTCGGTTTAGCTGATACGTTCCATGCCAGTGGATTTTTAGCCGTTTATGTCACAGCGATCTACATCAGTAATCATGAACTCGTCTACCGACAGACACTCGTTCGTTTTACGATGAGTATGGCGCATCTTGCCCAAATCGGAATGTTCATCGTGCTCGGTCTGCTCGTCTTTCCGAAACAATTGCTCGATGTCCAGGTCATCCTGTCTTCCATTGCGTTGGCGCTGATCTTAATTTTCATCGCTCGTCCTTTGTCAGTCTGGGTGAGTCTTCTTCCGTTTCGTTATTCGTGGCAAGAGAAGGTCTTCATTTCTTTTGCTGGTCTAAAAGGAGCGGTACCGATCATTCTCGCGACATATCCTCTCGTTGCGGATATCGAGAATGCATCGATGATCTTCAATATCGTGTTTTTCACAGTCTTATTATCAACGCTAATTCAAGGAAGTATGTTGACGTTCCTTTCCGAGCGGTTACGACTGAACGAAACACAGACTTCTGCTATCCATACCGTCATTGAATTCATGTCAATCGGTAAACCGAATGCGGAAATCATTGAATTGACGTTACCGATGTCCCATCCATTCATTGGAACGACGATCTCAGAGATTGATTTGCCTCAGGAATTTTTGATCACAGCCATCATCCGTGATGATCAAATCATTACACCACGTGGGGACACTGCCCTAGAAGGCAATGATCAGTTACTACTCCTTACCCCAAAACATCGGATCAAGACACTGAAGCGATTCCTGTTTCCTCCCGCTTGATCTGTTCATGAAACAACGCAGTGGATCCTGAAGATCCACTGCGTTGTTTTTTTACATATTCATGAATCTTGTTGTTTCGTTTGTGTGTCTTGCTTCTGTTCTTTACGCTTCGCTTTAGCACGACGGTAGAGAACGTATCCACCAAGAATCACGACGATTCCACCTAAGATCCACCATAACTCCTGCTCTAATCCTTTTAGCATGGATTCGGCACGTTCTACTCCGAATCGTTCACCGACCCAGATGTAAAAGAAGGAAACCGGAAAAAGTCCAATACTTGAAGCGAGTAAATAGCGTTTGAACGAAAGACCAAACAAACCACATGGAATCGAGACGACCGAGCGCACGACGGGGAAAAAGCGGCCGAACAAAGCAGACCATGTTCCGTATTTCCCGACGATGCGCTCCCCTTGCTCAATTTCTTTTTCTTTAATCAGTAACCATTTGCCGTACCGGATAAGTATCGGACGACCTGCATAACGACCTAGAAGATAAAAGACCGTCGCGCCCATCAGACTTCCTAAAAAACCGACCAGAACAGCAGCTGTCCAGCTGACCGTTCCGTTCGACACATATAGACCGAGCAACGGTAAGCCCACTTCTGCCGGAATCAATTCTGTTCCAAGACCAACGATCATAATTCCTAAAAACAGCCAGAGATTGGATTCTCCGGCTGAAAACAACCATTCCAACATACGACTAACCCTCCGTTCATCCTCTCGCTGGACGGAGGAGATAATAAATGATGACGACTAACGTCGTCCAGACGCCTGTGAAGATTCCGATAATCCCGACAATGAAGAAACCGAGTGCAACGATTGAGCCTGTCTGTTTATAATCTCGCCACATCGTCCGTAATCCTTTAATGTTGAACCAAAGGAATACGAGGAATAATACAGGGATGAGTAATCCTACGATCAATAAAGAAGACATGTCTTCACCTCTTTCTTATTTATTGTTATCCCCATTCTATCAGGAATCGACACGTCTTTCCTCCGCCTGAGGTCTTACGAACCTAAAAAAAAGAACACGCTTCTGAATCGAAGCATGCCCTTTACTTTATAAAACATCCTGTTTTGACGCTTTCTTACTATATATATGTCAGAGCAAGTGGACGCCTTCCGCTTGAAGACTTTTACGCGTCTCTTCTGACCAGACAGAAGCTTGGACTTCACCGATGTGACGTTTTTTCAATAAGAACATCGCCATACGGGATTGACCGATCCCTCCACCCATCGTTAACGGTAGACGCTCTTCGAGCACACCTTGATGGAACGGGAACGCCAATTTATCCTCTTCTTGAGCAATCGCCGTCTGTTTTAAAAGTGCTTCACGATCAACGCGAATTCCCATTGAAGACAATTCGAATGCTCCGATTTCTGGGTGGTGTACTAAAATGTCACCGTTGAGTGTCCAGTCATCGTAGTCAGCCGCTCGACCATCGTGCTTCTCGCCTGAAGCCAGTGCGCCACCGATTTGCATGAGGAAAACGGCGCCATATGCTTTCGTGACTTCCGTTTCACGTTCTTTCGTTGAAAGAGTCGGATACGCATCCTCTAGCTCTTGTGTCGTCATGAAATGAATCGTTTCCGGTAAGATTGCCGAAATACCATACTCCGCTTCCACTTCTTGTTCGACTTGGCGAATCGTTGCATAGATCGCTTGTACCGTTTCTTGTAAATAAGCACTCGTCCGTTGTTCTTTCGTAATGATCCGTTCCCAATCCCACTGATCGACGTGAATGGAGTGTGTCGCATCCAGCATCTCATCGCGACGAATCGCATGCATCAACGTGTATAATCCTTCTCCCGCTTCAAATCCGTACGTATGAAGCGCTTGACGCTTCCATTTCGCAAGAGATTGTACGATTTCAAGATCTGCTGTGTGATCCAAGGCATCGAAGCGAATGATCCGCTCTACGCCGTTGAGATGATCGTTGACACCGAGTGTGCTTTCTACGAACAATGGTGCTTCGACACGTGTCAATCCGAGTGTCGTCGAAAAGCGTTCTTCAAAGCGTTTCTTTACGAGTGTGATAGCTTCCTGTGTGTGTTTCATCGATACGAGTGTTGTCATGGTGGTGTTCCTCCTCAATTGTGTTTTGAAAAAGAAGCCATAAAAAAGAGCCCTTCTTTCCCAAGAATATGGGACGAAAGACTCGGTTCCGCGGTACCACCCATGTTAGCAACGATGTTGCTCACTCAAAAGACGAATCACTTCATCTTCGGCCATATGATAACGGACAGGCAACTCCGGCTACGCCTACTTACATTCGGGTTCGGGTAGCGACTCCGGGAGGTTCTTCGCATCTTGCTTCCGACTGGGCTCTCACCATCCCCAGCTCGCTATACGGTCGTACAAGGTGTTACTCTTCCCTTCAACGTCGTTGTTACAATTGAATTGAGAACATCGTACAACAGGTCGCAAGTGTTTGAAAAGACTTTTTTTCAAAAAAAATAAAAGTTGTCAGATTAATCTGACGTGTAAAACATGAAAAAAGCGTTCTCGCAGAAGCAAGAACGCGCTTACAAAAATTATTTGATCGACCCACTCGTAATTCCTTGAATGATCTGTTTTTGCAAGGCAAAGAAGAACAACAATAACGGAATGATCCCGAGGACGAGTCCGGCAAGTGCTAAGTCCCACTGCTTCGTATACTGACCGAAGAAATAGAACGTCGCGAGTGGAATCGTTCGTAAATCGACGTCTCGTAACATCAGCGATGGCAGTAGGAAATCATTCCAAATCCAAAGCGTGTTCAAGATGATGATCGTGACCGTGATCGGTTTGAGTAATGGGAACACGATACGCCAGAATACACCCCATTGTGAACAACCATCAATGATGGCTGCCTCCTCGATTTCTTCAGGAATCGACTTCATGAATCCATGGTATAAGAAGATTGATAATCCAGATCCAAAACCAAGATACATCAGAATCAATCCCCAATAACTGTTCTGCAATCCGAGATCACCAGACAGTTTCGATAAGGGAATCATGATCGACTGGAATGGAATGATCATCGCGGCAACGAATAAGAAAAAGATGATCGTCGACAAGCGTGTTTTCGTCCGGACGAGTTTCCAAGCTGCCATCGAACAAAAGATGATGATGACCGCGTTAGCGCCGACTGTAATGATGACGGAGTTTAAAAAGACTTTTCCGAAGTTCATGGCTTCCCATGCTTCTGAATAGTTGGACGTCATCCATTCCTTTGGTAGGCCAGATGTATTCGTAAAGATATCTCCCTGCGTCTTGAATGAATTCGAGACGACGTAATAAAACGGAATCATATACAGAAGCCCCATCAATAAGGCTGCCAGTTCGACTGTTCCAAGACGGAATGAATAACGACCTCTCGTCTTTTTAGAGCGCTTCGGTTTCTCCTCTTGCGGAGTGGGTAACGGTTGTGCCGTACTCATGCTTCCACCTCCCGTTTTTTCGTCAGATAGACTTGAGTGACTGTAATCGCGGCGACAACAACGAAGAAGATGATCGCTTTCGCTGACCCGAGTCCAAGATTATTGTTCGTAAACGATTCTTTATAAATGTTTAAAGCAAGCATTTCGGTCGATTTGAATGGTCCACCATTCGTTAGGGATAAGTTCGTATCGAATAACTTGAAGGACCATGAAATCGTCAAGAACAAACAGATCGTGACCGACGGCATGATCAGTGGCAACGTAATGTTCCGTAACGTCGAGAGACGATTGGCACCATCGATTTTTGCTGCTTCAATCAGCTCTTGTGGCACGTTTTGTAGAGCTGCGATATAGATGACCATGATGTAACCGCCACCTTGCCAAATCGAAACGATGACGATACCCCAGAATCCTGTCCGGGCATCTCCTAACCATGGAAGTTCAAATATACTCCACCCTGTCAATTCACCAATCGATGCGAAGCCTTTGACATAGATGAACTGCCAAACGAATCCGAGGATCAACCCACCGATCAAGTTCGGCATGAAGAAAATCGTTCGTAAGAAATTACGCGTGCGAATATTTTGTGTCAATAAGAACGCCAAGATGAAACCAACGACATTCGTTAAGATGACGGCAACGACCGTATATTTCGTCGTCAACCAAAATGACTGCTGGAACTGCTCGTCACTCGTAAAGAGACGGACATAGTTATCAAAGCCGATCCAATTTAATTCTCCGGTTACACCGTTCCAATCCGTGAACGAATACATGACGCCATTGAAAAACGGTACAAGCACGATCACTGCGAATACAAGAAAGACCGGTCCGACGAAGAGCCAAAAATCAAGACCGCGTTTCCACTTCTTTTGTCCAGATGTCATTGTTTCATCCCTCCTCCACTCTACAGTACGTCTTTCTCTAGCACTTGAACACGTCACCATTTGACCCATTGGGTGGAAAATATTGAACGTTTTCTTTTGGCGCGTTCGCACTAGATACGCTACTATTAGAAAAAAGAGAGATCCAATCAAAGAGGGAGTCGATACCATGGAAAAGACCATTCGTTCAGACTTAGAAATCGCACAACAAACCGTCTTACGCCCGATTCGAGAAATTGCGAACCGAATTGGTTTGCAAGAAGAGGATTTTGATACGTACGGAAAGTATAAAGCGAAGTTGACAGACGGACTGTTGAACCGATTGGCAACGAAATCTGACGGTAAATTGATCCTTGTCACTGCCATCAATCCGACAGCCGCCGGTGAAGGAAAATCAACCGTCACTGTCGGACTCGGACAGGCATTGCATCGGGCAAACCATAAGACGATGATTTGTTTACGGGAACCCTCACTCGGTCCGACGATGGGCTTAAAAGGTGGCGCGTGTGGTGGTGGCTATAGCCAAGTCCTACCGATGGAAGAGATCAATCTTCATTTCACAGGCGATATGCATGCGATCACATCTGCTCATAATACAATCAGTGCCTTGCTCGACAATCACCTGCATCAAGGTAACATCCTTGGCATCGATCCGCGTCGTATCGTCTGGAAACGCGTTCTTGATTTGAATGACCGTGCCTTGCGCCAAGTCACGATTGGTCTTGGTGGTCCTGCGCATGGCGTGCCTCGTCAAGATGGGTTCGATATCACGGTCGCTTCCGAGATCATGGCGGTCCTCTGTCTAGCAGACTCGATCACGGATCTCGAACAACGCTTGAGTCGCATCGTCGTCGCCTATACGTACGATCAACAGCCGGTTACGGTCAAAAATATTCAGGCGTCAGGAGCTGCGACGTTACTTCTAAAAGATGCGTTTCGTCCGAACCTCGTTCAAACCGTCGAAGGAACACCAGCACTGATTCACGGTGGACCGTTCGCGAACATCGCACATGGCTGTAACTCTTTGATTGCAACGCAAACTGCACTGAAGCTAAGCGATTACGTTGTCACAGAAGCAGGATTCGGAGCCGATTTAGGTGCCGAAAAGTTCTTCAACATCAAATCACGGATTGGCGGACTCCACCCGGATGCCGTCGTTATCGTCGCTACGGTGCGTGCCTTGAAGATGCACGGAGGTGTAGACAAAACGCAACTCAGCGAAGAAAATCTCGCTGCCTTAACAGATGGTCTTGCGTTACTTGAAAAACACGTCGAGACGATGAGTCTGTTCGGCGTCCCTGCCGTTGTTGCCTTGAACCGTTTCTTCACCGACACGGAAGCAGAACGGAACATGATCCTAGAATGGTGTCAGGATCGTAATATTCGTGTCGCGGAAAGTGAAGTCTTCAGTAAAGGGGGAGCTGGCGGTGAAGCACTCGTCACGGAAGTCATGCAAGCTCTTGAGGAACCGAGCCAGTTCCGCCCTCTGTATCCTGACGTCTTACCGCTTCGTCAAAAAATCGAGCGTATCGCAAAGCGTGTCTACGGTGCAGCCGACGTTCATTTTGAAGACAAAGCACTCCGCGAACTCGAACGGTGTACGGAGATGGGTTTGAATGAG
The DNA here is from genome assembly GCF_002396765.1 of Exiguobacterium sp. UBA5002. Taxonomy (NCBI): domain Bacteria; kingdom Bacillati; phylum Bacillota; class Bacilli; order Caryophanales; genus Exiguobacterium; species Exiguobacterium sp. UBA5002. Next base: position 136,645 of record NZ_DGYQ01000045.1, on the reverse strand, counting down.
TTACCGATTTGTATGGCAAAAACACCATTTTCTTTAACCGATGACCCTGCTCGTTATGGTCGTGTCGAAGACTTCACGATCACGGTCCGCGAAATCCGACCATCGGTTGGTGCAGGGTTCATCGTTGCATTGACTGGGAATGTATTAACGATGCCAGGATTACCCGCAGTTCCCGCCGCCTTCCACATGGGCGTTTCGGAAGACGGACAGGTATTCGGACTTTCTTGATGAGAGGATGAGTTACATGACGATTGATCATTCACATTGGATAGCCTCTGACGGCTATACTACGACATTGCATAGCCTCGAAGCCCATGATCCTAAAGGAGTCGTGATCGTCTTTCACGGGATGATGGAGCATGGCGCACGGTATGAGGAATTCGCAGAATTCCTCTATGCGCATCATTACCACACGATCATCGCAGACTTACGCTGTTTCGGAACCCGAGCAGCACAGCTTGGAACACTTGGACACCTTGAGCCGAATCAAGGGTTTAAACAATTGATGCAGGACGCAGAAGAACTCGTCTCTGACATCAAAGAGCGTTATCCGACGTTACCGGTGTTCATTTTTGGTCATAGTTTTGGTTCGTTGATCGCTCGCCGGATCGGTCAAACACTCGGTCATACGGTAGCAGGAATCATCGCGAGCGGCCCCCCGACGAGTACAGGTTTACTCGGTGATGTCAGTCAAAAACTCGTCGAACGTCAAATCCATCAGCTGTCAGCAACACATCCCGCTGAACGGTTTGGACAACTCGTGTTCGGACGGTATAACTTGCGCTTCTTCCCAGCACTTTCTAAAAATGCTTGGCTCTCTTCGGATCCTCAATCCGTCATGCGCTATGATGCAGATCCATTGTCCGGTCAAACGGTCACGCTTGGGTTCTTCCACGAACTCTTGCATGCAACGAAGCTCGTCAACGCACTTGCTTCCGTCTATCAGCATCCACGTCACTTACCCCTCTTATTGCTTGCTGGTGGGGATGACGCGGTCGCGTTCGATGGAAAGGGTATTCATCATTTGTTCGATATGTATAATCGTGTCCGTGTCGATGCTGTACAGCTGACGATTTATCGAGGGTTGCGTCATGAGCTCTTCCATGAGTTCGAACGCATCCGCGTTTTTGCTGATATCGCGAGCTGGTTGAATAAACAAGTCAACCCTGCAGCTAAACAGTCATCTTCCCGTTCTTCTTAAGCCACATCGATCGATATAAAAAAAGGCAGCGGATCCTTGTGATCCGTTGCCTTTTGCACTTCTATCGTATCCTTCATTGAATCCAAGTCAGTGAAGAAATCATCGCTTCGATTTCTTCGATTTCAAGCGTCTCGCGTTCTGCAGAGTACGTCAATAAGACTAACCGTTCCCCGTCCGAATACGCGTAGATCCGTAAGAAGATATCTTCTTCTTTCCCATCTACTGCAAGCAACGCTTCTTTTGTTGAATTACGACGGACTTCAAGTGCTCCTGTTAGTTCGATGCCGAACTCTTCCACCAACAGATTGATTTCTTGTTCCGCCGCCTCATACGGTGTCAATTCTTCTGAATCGGACTCATAAATGGATAATTGGAGCGTACCCATTGCATTTTCATCCGTCGAATAAAAACTGACATATGTCTCTTCTTCTTGATATTCGAATACCTTTGGATATTCTAGCGTGATCCAATGATCGACTGTGTACTGTTTCATTTGAATTCCTCCATTCGTTGTATCTCTTCAAAGCGGATACCCGTCACAGCCATACGCTCAAATTGGCGAGCGAGTTGAGCAGAGACGAACATGCGATGCGTGCGCTCATCTCGCATAAGATGATGCGGACAAATCGAATCGCTGATTCGTCGCTCTGTCAAAAAATAGACGCGTCGTCTCGGGACCGGACGGAATACATCCGTCGTATGTAGATGTTCGATCCGACTGACAGATAAGAGATTGAGAAGATAGTACGGAACCACTCCGTCCTTCGTCTCAAGATGTACCTTGAGACATTGTACAGAAAAAGGCGCGTATGCTGCAATGACGCGTTGCACACGTTCCGAGACGAGCGGCAGATCGAATGTGTTTGGAAGGACATCCGGTAGCAAATCCGCATCTTGATTGATGGAAAAAGCAAGTACACCTACGTTATGGAACCACTCTCCTATCAATAAGCGATGACGATCGAATTGATGGTGACAGATCGCCTTCCATCCTTTTCCCATCGACTGTTCGCTCCAAACTCGCACTTCATTCACCAGACACTCTCTCCTCTACCCAACTTTACCCATATTGCAAATCAAGATTACCATTGGAAACGATTAACTAGTATTATTGTACACCGAATCTTAAAAGAAATTGCTTTTTTTCATAAAAGTTATGGAAATGCCCTCTTTGCTATGCTACTATATTTCATGTAGCCGATACGCGGGTGTAGTTTAATGGTAAAACCTCAGCCTTCCAAGCTGATGACGAGAGTTCGATTCTCTTCACCCGCTCCAATTATGACATAACATAGGTCTAGGACCATTTCCCTCTAGAGGGCAGGCGACTCGCGACGTGCGAGTCGTCTTTTTTATTGATTCTGCTGATGATTCCAACGAATTTATGGGTATACAACGATATAGATAGAGATTCGTAAAGGAGGATTCGTATGATTCAGATGAAAATGCCCGGCGTGACGATCTATCAAAGTACACTCATGAAAACGACTTCGACATTAATCGAGACGCCTGATTGTCTGATCGTCGTCGACCCTGGCTGGCTTCCCGATGAGATTGCAACGATTCGTCGAGACGTCGAAATCGTGCGTCGCGAACGACCATTATACGTCGTCTATACGCATGCCCATTTCGATCATATTTTAGGTGCCTATGCCTTTACGGATGCCATCGTCATCGCTTCTAAACCGTTCATCGATGTCGACCGACAAGAAGCGCTCCAAGCCGTCCAAGATTTTAATGATGAGTTCTATATCGATTCCCCCGTCCTTTTCCCAGACGTGACACATGTCATCCATGAGTCTGAGACGATTTTAACGATCGGACAAACGAAGTTAATCTTCTTTTTGACGCCCGGTCATGAAGCGACTCATCTTTCCTTCATCGTCATGCCACTTCACTTGTTAGTCTGCGGCGATTACGCTTCAGACGTTGAAATCCCCTTGATCGAACACGATTCCTCTGAGTATTTGACGACGCTCGAGTTACTCGAGTCGTTCATTTATGAATATGAAGTCAAACTCTTGATTCCCGGACACGGTCACATTTGTGATGTCCGAACAGAGATGATCGAACGACTTCATCAGAGCTATGATTATATTCTTGCCCTCCGTGCCGGAAAAGAATCCGACTGGGCTCCCTCTTGGCAAACGACCCCTTTTATGAAACGTCTGCATGAAAAAAATAAGCGACAAGTCAAAAAAGAACAAGAAGAACGATTAGCCCGACACCATTATGATTAACTTCGCTCAACCAAAAGACTCGGTCGCCAAATTGGCGACCGAGTCTTTTATGGTTATCCAAGTAATGTGACGAGCAACGCTTTTTGTGCGTGGAGGCGATTCTCAGCTTGATCGAAGATGACCGATTGCTTGCCATCGATGACGTCCTCCGTGACTTCCTCCCCGCGATGCGCCGGAAGGCAATGCAAGAAAATAGCTTCATCATTTGCTTGATTCATAATATTGGCATTAACCTGATATCCTTCAAATGCTTGCAGACGCATCGTCCCTTCTTCTTCTTGTCCCATACTCGCGAAGACATCCGTATACACGACGTCTGCACCACTTGCCGCTTCCTCGGGATCCGTCATGACGATGATGTTTCCACCCGTTTCCTTCGCAATGACTTGTGCCTCATGAACGATTTGTGGATCAGGAGCATACGCCTCCGGCGCACAGATGCGAACTTCCATTCCACTGAGCGCTCCACCAATCATCAGCGAATGCGCCATGTTATTTCCGTCCCCGATATATGTCAAAATCTTCCCAGACCGGGTTCCAAATGTCTCTTCGATTGTCAGCAAGTCAGCAAGGACTTGGCACGGATGGTGTAGATCCGTCAATCCATTGATGATTGGAATCGTACCATGTGCCGCAAGTGTGTCGACGATCTCATGACCGAACGTCCGAATCATCAGGGCATCGACGTAACGGCTCATGACTTGAATCGTATCTGAGAGCGGCTCCCCCCGCCCGATTTGCATGTCTGCTCCACTTAGCACGATCGGATGTCCACCGAGTTCGACGACACCCACCTCAAACGATAGACGTGTTCGCGTGGATGCCTTTTCAAACAATAAGGCCACTTTTTTATGGCTTAATGCGTTTTGGTAGACACTCGGCTGATGCTTGATGTCTTTCGCGAGTGCCAACAGCTCCGTCAGTGCTTCCGGCGTCAGTTCCGCCATCGTCAAGAAATGCTTTAGTTGTTGCATCGTCTTCATTTTACTTCCTCCTTGATCGGCTCTGTCCATGTATGAAGTGGCTTCACAGCATAAGGGGACTTTTCTGTCGCTTGTAGATGATAATGTGCTAGTTCAGGTTCTGTCAGAACTTGTACCCCGGCAGCAAGCGCTGCTTCGCGACTCGCTTTTTCTTCTGTCACGTGCGAATAGAAAATCGCACATTGTGCCCAGTCAATCGTTTCATCTAATGCTACACCCGTTCCGAAAGCCTCTGTATCTGCTCCAGCAACGATGATGTCTCTCGTCGTCAAATGTCGTTTTGTCGTCTCATCGAAAATGAAACGTTCCAGCGCCAGTCCGTCTGTCGTCCATTGCAGCGTTTCACCTGTCGAACGCATGACGGGACCTGTTTTCGGATCAACACCTTGTAGTTTCAACGTTGAAAAAACAGGGGTCTTGACGGCATGGAAATCAAGTTTCGTCTGTTCCGTTGGTAGTGCGACCGCTTGACCGACCGCTGCTTGGACTGCCCACTGCAAGATCGGTTGACCTGTTACTTTGGCGACGATCGGTAACGTGCGGGAGGCACGCGGATTGATTTCTAGCACGTAGACTTGATCGTCATGCAAGACGAATTGGATATTGTACGCTCCTTTATAATCCATTCGTTGCCCGATCATCTGTGCAATTCGCTCGATTTCGCTCTGAACGGTATCGCTGAGCGATACAGGTGGCAGAATCATCGTCGAATCTCCAGAGTGAACTCCTGCCCGTTCCAATTGCTCCATCAAAATCGGAACGTACGTCGTTGTTCCGTCCGTAATACAGTCGACTTCAATTTCCTTTCCTTGGAGGTAGGCATCCACGAGGACAGGGAATGCTAATTCGGACACGATCGTCTCTAATTGCTCTTGATCGTGGATGATATGCATTCCCTTACCTCCGATGACATAGGATGGACGAATCATGACCGGGTAACCGATCGTTGTTGCGACTTCTATCATTTGTTCGTGCGTCGCCACTTCTTGTCCCGGAATACGATCGATACCAATGTCATCTAAAAATTGATAGAACCGCTCACGGTCTTCCATTTGATCGATGACATCTGCCGTCGTTCCGAGAAGATGATAACCGGCTTTCTCCAAACCAGACGCCAGCGCAATCCCCGTTTGTCCTCCGAACTGGACTAAAACGTCTTCGCAATCCTCTGCTTCTAGTACATGCATGACGTCTTCAAGTGTCAACGGCTCGACATACAGGCGATCTGCGACTTCGAAGTCGGTCGAGACGGTTTCTGGGTTATTGTTGATCATGATCGTTTCATAACCGGATGCTTGCAATGCACGTACCGCGTGAACGGAGCAATAATCAAATTCGATTCCTTGACCGATCCGAATGGGTCCCGCACCGATGACAGCGACTTTCTTTTTCGTCGATGCTGTGACTTCCGTTTGACCACTCCAGTTTCCGTAGAAATAAGGCGTCGCACTCTTGAACTCACCTGCACATGTATCGATCATATGATAGACAGGGAGGATGCCTTTTTCTTTACGTAAGTGCTCGATCTCTACAGCACTGACACCCGTCAGAAGCGCAATTTGTTCGTCCGTAAAGCCCATCATTTTGGTTTGCTTTAGAGAACTTTCATTCGATACATCGATTTTTTGTTGCTGATCGACAAGACGTTGAAGTACTTTGACGAATAAAGCTTGTACTTTCGTCTGTTCAACGAGTTCTTCGACGGTCGTCTCCTTGCGATCGAGTAGTGCGAGCATCGCAAGCAAGCGACGGTCCGTCGGAGCCTTTATTTCTTTCCACAATACGTCAGCCTCCGCTGTTTTCATCCATGTCGGATAAAGAGGTGATTGCTCAACTCCCGCACCGCGCCACGCCTTTTGTAACGCTTCTTCTAGCGTCTTCCCCATCGCCATGCTCTCACCCGTCGCCTTCATTTGTGTTCCAAGCGTCCGGTTACTGCCGGTAAATAGATCAAATGGGAAACAAGGCACTTTTGCCGTGATATAATCCATCGTTGGTTCGAAGCTCGCCATCGTTTCCTTCGTGACAGGATTGATGCAATCCTCGAGTCGCTCACCGAGCGCAAGACGTGTCGCTAATTTTGCGATCGGATATCCCGTCGCCTTGGAAGCAAGTGCCGAAGAACGACTGACACGCGGATTGACTTCAATGACGAAATAGCGTTCTTCCGTCGGATGGATTGCGAATTGAATGTTGCATCCACCGATGACACCGAGATGCGATACGATTTTACGCGCTTCCGTCCGCAATTGTTGATTCATTCGATCCGAAATCGACTGAATCGGTGCAAAGACGACCGAGTCCCCGGTATGGACACCGACAGGATCGATGTTTTCCATGTTACAAACGATGATCGTCGTATCTGCGCTGTCACGCATGACTTCGTATTCGACTTCTTTATAGCCAGCGATACTCACTTCAACCAAACACTGTGAAATCGGACTCGCTTGTAAGCCGTTCTGCGCTAACAGACGTGCCTCGTCCTTCGTCAACGCGATTCCACCGCCCGTTCCCCCGAGCGTAAAGGCTGGTCGGATGACGAGTGGCACCCCGTGTACTGCCATGAAATCTTCAAGTTCTGCTAACGACTCGATTGTTTGACTTTCCGGGAGCGGTTGCGCGAGTTCGATCATCTTTTGCTTGAATCGTTCACGATCTTCTCCGTCTCGGATCGTCTCAAGCGATGTCCCTAGAAGTTCGACACCGTATTGCTCAAGTACGCCTGCTTCTTCGAGTGACATCGCAAGATTGAGTGCCGTTTGTCCGCCGACCGTCGCTAGGAGATGGGATGGTCGATCTTGTTCGATGATGGCCGTTGCTTTTTCAAGGGTCATCGCCTCAATGTAGACATGATCTGCCGTGCTCGGATCCGTCATGATAGTAGCCGGATTCGAATTCATTAAGATGACCTCGCATCCCGCTTCTCGAAGCGCCTGACAGGCTTGTGTGCCGGAATAATCAAATTCTGCTGCTTGCCCGATGACGATCGGACCCGAACCGATGACGAGTACTTTCTGTTTATCCCACATATGCTACCTCCTGATGTAATACGCTATTTACGAATTGATCGAAGACGACCATCGCCTCTGTCGGTCCTGGACTTGCTTCTGGGTGAAATTGGACTGTCATGATCGGTAGAGCCGGATGAATCAATCCTTCAACGGATCCATCATTGATGTGTTCGTACGCAAGTTCCATTTCAGACGCTTCGATACTTTTTACATCAACGGCATAACCATGATTTTGAGACGTCATGAACACTTGTCCGGATGCCAGATGACGTACAGGATGATTCGCTCCTCGGTGTCCGTGATGTTGTTTTAATAAGGTACAGCCGAAGGCATGAGCGAGAACCTGATGTCCCATACAAATACCAAGTGTCGGATAGCTCGTCGCCAGTTCACGGATTCCTGAAAGGAACGGGTCTAATTGTGTTGGATCACCAGGTCCATTAGAAAACAGCAGACCATCTGGAGCCAGCGCTTGAATCCGTTCCGGTGTCGTATCATATGGCACGACCGTGACACGCATATGGCGTTCAAGCAAAGCATCGATCATCGATTGTTTCACACCGTAATCGATACAGACGATGTGCCCCTGGTCGGCTTCCGGTACGTATTCGATGTTTGAAGTCGTTGATACGGAAGCGATGTATGCTGTGTCGATTGACGCAGTGACAGTCATATCTACTTGCATCATGTCACCGAATTGATCGCCTTCCGTCCGTAATAGATGCACAAGAGAACGCGTATCGACTCCCGACAAAATTGGCACATTCGCTTCACCCAACCAACTCGCGAGCGATGTTCCTTCCCCGTCCTCAGCCAAAGTTTGAACGATGACACCAGCGACTTGAATCTGATTGCTTTCTGACGCTTCCGCTTGAATACCGTATTGACCGATCAATGGGTATGTGAAGACAAGAATTTGTCCTTGATAAGATGGATCCGTCAAGACTTCCTGATATCCTGTCATTCCAGTGAAAAAGACGACCTCTCCTTTGACTGGAGCTGTTCCTTGCCACGAACCGGTAAACGTCGTTCCGTTCGCAAGCGTTAGTTTTCCGGATTGTTTCATACGATGACCTCCTGTTGACAAACGAGTTGTATTTTTTCGATGGCGTGCATGAGTTCCTGTTCCGTTACGAACAATGATGGCAATAAGCGAATGACATGAGGACCAGCCGATACGACGAGAAGACCATTCTCACGTAAGGCGTCAATCAGCGGTGCAACAGGCATCACACACTCGATACCAATCATCAAGCCACGTCCGCGAACAGAGCGAATGATGGATTTAGGTAGCTTTTGCTCTAATTGCTGTCTCAAAAATTCGCCTTTTCCTTGAACGTCTACCATGACAGTGTCACTTAACAAGAGGTCAAGTGTGGCTTCCGCTGCCGTCATCGCGAGTGGATTCCCACCAAAGGTCGAGCCATGCGATCCAGGTGTGAATACTTCCGCTGCCTCTGCCGTCGCGAGTAGCGCACCGACCGCGAGTCCACTTCCAAGTCCTTTCGCAAGGGTGATGATATCCGGTACGAGTGGCGTCTGCTCAAACGCAAAACGAGAACCCGTCCGACCAATTCCGGTTTGCACTTCATCGACGATGATTTTGACATCGTATTGCTGCGCCTTCTTCATCAACGCTTCTAGCCACGCATCGTCAGCGACGACGACCCCACCCTCTCCTTGAATGATTTCGAGCCATACAGCAGCAGTTTGATCCGTAATTGCTGATAGGCTTTCCATCTCGTTAAACGGTAGATGTTTGAATCCATTCACCATCTCCCCGTATCCCGCTTTGATTTTTTCCTGTCCTGTTGCGCCCATCATCGCAAATGTCCGACCATGGAAAGATTGTTTAAACGTGACAACTTCTGTTTTCCCTGTCCATTTTCGAACGAGTTTGTACGCCGCCTCGTTTGCTTCAGCACCACTGTTACAAAAGAAAGCATGACTGAGATGACTGTCTTCCGTCAGTCGCTCGGCGACCCGCTCTTGTGCCGCGATTTGAAACAGATTTGACGTATGCCAAATTCGGTTCAACTGTTCCTCTAGCCGTTGCTGAATATAAGGATGACGGTGTCCTGTGTTGCATACAGCGATTCCCATGATGAAATCAAGATACGTCTTTCCTGTCGCATCTTCTACGATCGACCCTTGTCCTTTGACCAATTCCACATCAGTACGTTGATAAGTGGGTAGTAGTGCACTCATGTAACTCCTCCTTGATTCGTGTCCCAGCAGCTAACGCATTTTTCCCAGACCGAATGACGACCTCTGGAATACCATGCTGAGTGGCCTGCATCATCGCTTCGACCTTCGGAATCATTCCCCCGTAGATTTCTCCCGACGCTATCGCAGCTTCGATGGCTGCAGACGTGATTTCTGATTGATAGTCACCGTTTACTTTTACACCTTCGACATCCGTCAACAATTCAAATCGGTCGACGGACCAAGCCTTCGCGACAGCAATGGCACACGCATCCCCGTTACTGTTCAACACACCTTGTTCCCCTGTAACAAGGGATGTGACGACCGGCACATAACCATTCGTACTCAACACTGTGAACAATCGTGGATGAATGTGCGTAATTTGACCAACTGCACCGAGTCCTTTGACTTTTTTACCATGGACGCTCGCACCGTCTAACCCGCTCATCCCGACCGCTGGAATTCCTGCCTGATTCAATTGCTGGACGATCCCGGATTGGACTTCCCCTGCTAAGATCCGTCGCGCCCCGAGTAACACACCATCCGTCGTCACACGGACACCATCTCGAAACACGGGTTTGATTCCCTCTTGTTCACAGTAACTCGATAGAAGTGGGCCACCCCCATGGACGATCAATAGTTCGTTACCGGTTTCGACCCACGCTTTCCATTCCTCGAAATACCGCGTATCCAACTGCTCCCACACACTACCACCTAGTTTGATGACTTTTCGTTTCGTCATGTTCGGTAACTCGCATTGATTTTGACGTAATCGTACGTCAGGTCACAGCCGTAAGCGTGTCCTTGTCCTACTCCGTCATGCAAATCAATGTGAATCTGTACATCCTGCTTTGCCAGTTCCTGCGATGCAACTGCTTCATCGAATAAGACAGGCATGCTCTGTTGCAGCACCCACTGCGAACCAATTTTGATGTCAACGTTTGATACATCGAGTGGCTCCTTGATACTTCCGACAGCAGCGATGATTCGTCCCCAGTTCGCATCTTCCCCAAAGATTGCTGTTTTGACGAGAGACGATCCGACGACTTGTTTAGCGACCATCCGCGCTACTTCATCGGTTTGTGTTCCCTTTACCGTCACTTCGATTAACTTCGTCGCGCCTTCCCCGTCCCGCGCAATCTGTTTCGCTAAATCTTGACAGACCGTTTCGATCGCCTGTTCGAATGCTAACGCTTCGTCCGTGCCTTCAACGATCGTTGCTCCTCCTGCAGCTCCGCTCGCTAAAATCATGACCATGTCATTTGTCGAACTGTCTCCATCTACGGTAATGCAGTTGAACGTACGATGAATCGTCCGACGCAACAGTGTCTGTAAGACATCCGGTTCAATCGTTGCATCGGTCGTCAAGAAACCAAGCATCGTCGCCATGTTCGGATGAATCATCCCTGACCCTTTTGCCACACCACAGACTGAAATTTGGATATCCCCTTGCATGTATTGTTGACCAGCTATTTTCGTACCAGTATCGGTCGTCAGGATCGCATGAGCAAAATCATCCGCGGCATCCTTGTCATTTGTAGGCATCAGCTGTGGAATACCTGCCAGTAACGTATCAATGGCTAACGGTTGACCGATGATCCCTGTTGAAGCAATCGCGACTTGTTCTGGAGCAACATTTAAACTTTTCGCCATCGCTTGTTGCGACATATACGCATGGGATAACCCTAGTTCCCCTGTACACGCATTCGCGTTCCCGCTGTTAACGAGGACGGCATGAATACGACCTTGTGACGCCTGAATCGCTTGTTTCGTCACAGCGATTGGTGCTGCTTGCACCTGATTCGTCGTATAAACAGCTGCAGCCCTTGCTCCTACTTCACACCAGATCAGACCTAAATCCTTCCGCTTTCGTTTCAGACCCACATGTATCCCGGATGCTTGAAATCCCTTCGGTGTCGTGATCGTCAATGGGGTCTCTACTTGTACTTGCCACACAGGCGTTCCTCCTCTTTTTTCTCTTGATTAAATGTAGATCGGCTGTTGCGTTAAACCGGATGTCTCATCAAAACCAGCTAGAATGTTGGCATTTTGAACGGCTTGTCCGGCAGCTCCTTTTTGCATGTTATCGATGACTGAAACGATGGTCACTCGCCCTGTCCGATCATCCTTATAAACGGTCAAATCACAGTGATTACTCCCGACGACGGATTTGATTTCCGGATCAGCCTGTTGGATTCGGACGAATGGTTCCGTTGCATACTGGTCCGTCAACCAGGATCGCCACTCCGTTTCCGATAAATCCATCAACGGCTGAACCGTCATAATCGCCATGATGCCTCGATTGATCGGTAGTAGTTGAGTCGAGAACATAATCGGATGCGATGATCCGGTCCATTCGAAAAGCGCCTGCTCAATTTCCGGGATGTGCTGATGCTGATTCACTTTATACAAGCGAACGTTTTCGCTTGAATGGACATGATGCGTTTGTGCCGTCAACGTTTTCCCTGCTCCCGTCAGACCAGAAGAAGCTTGAATGATGATTTGAGATGGATCGATTTTTTTCTCTTTTAAGAATGGTGTTAGTCCAAGCAAAACTGCTGTCGCGTAACAGCCTGGATTCGCAATCCATTTGCTAGCTGTAACAGCTTGACGATTCCATTCTGGTAATCCATAAGTTGCTCTTTGTTGTAACTGGGCATCAATGGGTTCCTTGTCATACCACGTTGCATATGATTCAGCTGGAAGTCTCAAATCGCCACTTAAATCAATGACGTAACCCGACCAGTTTTGAAGTTGTTCTAAGTAATGCTTCGAAATCCCACTCGGTGTCGCTAAGAACACCATATCCGTCTCGGTTTCCATCAAATGCTCCACCGAAAAGAAAGATAACGAGGAATATGTTTTTTTATTCATGAATGGGAATACATTATGCATGGATTCCCCCGCCATCGAGTCACTCATCAAACAGACGATCTCAAATGAAGGATGTGCTTCTAGTAGGCGAATCAGTTCAATTCCCGTGTATCCTGTTGCTCCGATGATGGTACATTTCATATCTGTACGCTCCCCTTTAAAGAATGTTATACCGATTTAAACATATGTATATTTATACTGTCAATTGAATTTTTATTAGTTTTTATACAAAAAAAGAAGCGTTGAAGCGATTGTCTTCTATAAGACAGTCCCTTCAACGCTTCTTTTACACGCATCTACTTAACGCTTTTCCGCACGTTGCGCTACGAGATGATCAATCCCAAATACGCCTGCACCCATGATCGCGACGACTACTACAAAAATCAATGTAAACATATGTATCCTCCTCATCGTTCACAAAAATGTCATTTGATACTTCTTATTGTGCAAGATTTGAACTAAAAAAGAAAGCGTTTACGACAAAAAATCGTCACATTTTTATTTTTTTATATTTTTCATCGACACTCTTATGGTTGACGTCCTCTGTAATATTCGTTAGTATTACGTTTGTTCAATGCTTTTGTGCATAAAAGCGTGTTAGTAACAGAGCGTTATCATACTTTCATATTCATATAAGGAGGTGGAAGCATGCGCATGTCATTCCGTGAATCCGCAGCTATCCTAGGAATCAGTATCACCATCTTATTGTCCGCGTTATTCGGTGCTAAAGCCGAACCGCATCTTGCCATCTTGTCTAGTCTTATTTTCGTCTCAGGATATGCCGTTTACCGCGGTTTTAAGTTCGAGGACGTCGAACACCATATGATTCAAGGTATTCGTGAAGCGATCAAACCGATCCTGATCATGTTGCTCGTCGGTATGACGATCGCGGTCTGGATGATGAGTGGCGCAGTGCCGACCCTTCTTCATTTAGGGTTATCTACCCTTTCAGCGACTTGGTTCGCACCGAGCGCTCTTCTGATCGCGATGGTCGTCTCGACCTTTACAGGCAGTTCGTTTACAACGATTGGTACGGTCGGTGTTGCCTTGATGGGAATCGCGATCGCACTGGGCGTCAATCCTGCGCTTGCAGCAGGTGCCATCATCAGTGGAGCTTGTTTCGGAGATAAGATGTCACCTTTATCAGATACGACGAATTTCGCGCCCGGAATCGTCAATGTGTCTGTGTTCGATCATATTCGTTTCATGATGGGAACGACGATTCCCGCTATCACAATCACATTCATCTTATTCTTCATTTTCGGACGTAGTAGTGGAAATGTCGATTCGTCTGCTGTTCAAACGACACAACAAGAGTTAGCTCGTTTGTTCGACTTGTCACCTTGGACGTTGCTTTCACCGTTGCTCGTCATGGTATTAGCATTACGTAAGATGCCGGTCGTTCCAACACTTGTTGCTGGCGTTTTAAGTGGATTGTTGTTAACAGGTCTTGTACAAGGAAACTGGAATATCTCGAACTGGATGGCCGTCATTCAGAACGGGTTAAAACTAGAATCTTCTAGTGAGACGGTCACATCCATCATTAGTAAAGGTGGATTGCAATCGATGATGTGGTCGGTGTCGCTCGTCATGCTCGCCCTTGCGTTCGGTGGTGTCTTACGTGGCATCGGTGTCATTGACGTGGTCATTGAACGGACCGTTTCTAAACTAAAACGTGATGGTAGCATCATTTCATCCGTCGCCTTATCGTCTATCGGTGTAAACGTGATGGCTGGGGAACAATACTTGTCCATCTTGCTTCCGGGTCAAGCATTCAAGAAAATCTTTGAAGAGCGTCAGATTGATCCACGCTTCCTCTCTCGTTCACTCGAGGATGGAGGAACACTCGTCAATCCGCTTATTCCGTGGGGTGTTTCTGGGGCGTTCTTCGCTTCGACACTCGGTGTCCCAGTAACAGCATACGTTCCGTTCGCATTCTTTTTACTCCTTTCACCATTGTTTACGTTTTTACTCGCATTTCTTCGTCCAACGAAAATCGAAACAAAACACTCTCTCGCTTCTTGAGTCTATTTCATATTAAAGATCCGATATGTCCTATCGGGTCTTTTTTTCTTTCCAATATCTCCTTTATTTCCTGTTAAATACGTCAGATTTAAGACGAAAACGGCTTGGAATCACGTTTTTTTAAAGAATCATGTGTAAAGATGAAATGAACTGGGAATATACCAAACATAAGATTAAAAATTACAGAGAATGATAGAGAGAGAGTACGTTCCTGATCGACCGAGGGATGACTTCGATGTAATTGTGGGAGGAGTTAATATGATCAAACGTGGTACGCTGGAGCGACTTGACGGCAAGTATGCTGTCCTACTATGGGAAAATGGTTCAAGTTTCATTCCACGACGTTATTTACCACCTGAAGCAAGGTTAGGCGATACGATTATTTTTGACGGTACAACCTATACGTTAGATGTCAGTAATTCATCACCCTCTTCCTTTCAAACATTTTCGTTTCGGCAAATGGGTTGATGATCGATAAAAAGCCATTCCGTATCATGCATTGACTATGGAGAAGGAATTTCTCTCATCAGTCTTTCATGAAATGAATGGCTTTTTCGCTTTATCTACGCACATATAGGGAGTGACCATCACACGATGGACAAGGAAAGTGATCAATATCGGATATTTCGATTCGTTCAAGTTCCGTCTGATCATGTGGGCATTCGTAAAGTGGTTGAACGACATCTAGTTGCAAAAACAGGGCACACCAAAATCGATTCGAAAATCGGTGACAAGTCGGACAGTGGTATAAATCCAATTGATACGGTACCCAACCATCCGCTAATTCCTCCTGATGGAGCTGATAGTGCTGAATTAATCGAAATCGATTCCAGTCGTCTACATACGTCCGCTGTAAAATCGGTTCATGCATCGACGGAACGAACCAAAGCGGGAGACCCGTCATGAACGCTTCGACCCCTTGCGTCAAGACAGCAGGAAATGTCGGCCAACCATCTAGTTGACCGAGTTGGAATGTTTGTTGAAAGGAGCAGTTGCGGCATAGGAGTTCCATCGTCATCCTCCTGTTCGTTTCACCATCTCTTTTAACATCTGTTCCGTTACAGGACCGATGTGTTTCGAAAGAATCGTTCCTTTCCGGTCTAATACATAAGTTGCCGGCATTGCTACGAGACGATAAGCATCTTCTGAAGTTCCCTTTCGATCATATAACACAGGATATTCAACAGGTGTCTGCTTCAGAAAATCAGCAACATCCGAAACACGTCGTTCTGATGTCGTGACATTGATTCCGTAGACGGGTATATCTGTATGTCGTGCAAAGGCATTTAGTTCTGGAATCTCTTGTTTACACGGTGGACACCACGTTGCCCAAAAATTAATGACAAAGACATCATGATTGATTTCGTCTAGATCGACAGTTTTTCCTTCTTGATGCAAGGATAGATTCGGGGCTTTCATCCCTACTTCGAGACCACCTTGTGATACTTGTTTTTGTTGTTGCTCCACTTTTTTTTGTTTTGAATCATATGTTTGATAACTTTGATAGGCAATGCCGATAATAGCAATCGCTAGGATCAGATAGATCAACGGTTTTTTCACATCTAACCCCCTCCTTCTTTGTTCAGTGTAGCAGACTTCCTCTTTTCGACTATCTACTTTTATCAACAAAAAAGCGAACTCTTCCGTCTTATACGCGGAAATGAGTTCGCTTTATTTTAGAGAATTCACGTTTTAACGAGACACACGGTTAGTTAAAACGTGGTAATTGTTTTTTGACTTGACGGTTATCTTTAACGCTACCGACAGCTTCCGCTCCTCCTAAGGCCTCATTCAAGGATGTCTTTCCTTCCTTGACTTCTAGACGTCGATTAAATACCGATCGATTATCGACAGAAGCAACGAGGATCGATGCGACATCCGTTTCCGAAATCGTCGCGTCCTTCGTGTCCTTCAAATCTTCATCGGCTTCAATCAAGCCACGCCCTTCACCTGTTGTGATGGCAACCGGACAAATGATCGTATACGTCAAACCACTATGTTCAATCTGTTCCTCTGCTGCATTCTTAGCAGCGTAGAACGGATAGACATCTTTCTTGAATTGCTCAGGTCGATCTGCACCATAAGCGCTCAGTAGCACGAAATGACGTACTCGCGCTTTTTTAGCTGCATCAATTGTTTTCAAAGCGACTGTTCGGTCCAGCAGTTCTATTTCAGTTGCTTCGCCGTCTACTCCTGCGGTCGCCGCACAAATGACTGCATCCTGCCCTGCGACTCCGTGCTCAATGACTTTTTCGAGTTCTGTTTCGATATCGACGTAATGCGCCTTGACACCGAGTTTTTCGAATCGTTCCACCAGATGTTCATGACGAACGATGACCGTGACCTGATGACCCTTGGCAAGCGATTTGACGACGCGCGCTCCAATCGTACCGGATGCACCTACGACTAGTACTTTCATATGGGGGTCCCTCCTCGATAAGTTAGTCACCTTCGTGGAATGTCATGATGTCATGTCCAAAAATCGTCGATTTCAGAGATAACCTAAAACAATCCACCAAAGGAGCAACGTACATCAATTTATACCCGCAATGACCGGAAGGAAACCCCTCCCCATTAGTTCTTCAATGTGCCATAAAACGTCGTATCGAGCTGATCACGTAGTTCTTGCAGTGCCTTCTCATTCGGTAAGTCATAGAAAATCCCGTTCAGTCGTTGGCTGACGGCTTCGATTTCATAATGTTTTCGTTCTGACATCAAGGCAATCGATAACCCTGCCGTTGCCATCTCGCGGACACTTAAATCAAGGTTCATCTCTTCTTTCATATACGTGTGCGCTGCTGGAATTTTCGACCATCCAGTCGGCTTCATCAAGTGTGTCGCGACGGCTTGGATGACTTCCGACTGACGATTCGCGCGCGCTCCGTCATTATCCGTTTTTCGATGTCTCGAATAGGCAAGTGCCATCGCACCATCCATATGATATTCCTTCCCTTTTTGGAATGAATACTGATTTGCTTTCCCACTCGCATCCTGCTCGGAGAACGTTCCTGTCGAGACAAGGTCGATTCCGCCGATTTGATCCACTAATCCGATGAAACTATCGAAGGAGATGACGATCTTTCCATCGATCTCTTCATCGAGTAGACCCGAAACAGCATCTTGCGTACATTCTTCTCCACCGAAGGCAAAGGCATGTGTGATTTTATCCTTCTTTCCATTCTCACAGGAAATCGGTGTATACGTATCTCGAGGAATCGACGTCAGTTGAATCGTTCGAGAAAGTGGAATGAATTGCATGACCGACAGGGAATCCGAACGTGATCCACGCAACGACTCTCCAGGTCGTGCATCACTACCAATCAATAGGAACGTGAATGGTTGTGAAGCAAAAAGAACGAATGCGATGAGCAACAATAAAAATAGTCCAAGAAGCTTTCGTTTAAAACGACGTTTTTTCTTGATTTTTTTAGGATGAGTTTCTCTTGAAGAGACGTCAGGATTCTGCTGTACCGATTGCTCTGATCGCCCCGCCTTCCTCGAGCGTCTCGAGCGTTCCCGATTAGCAAACAACCGTGATCCGGCATTCCCGATCATCTGTGCGACCTGTTTAAGCATGCCGCTCCCGGAACGACGCGATGTACTTTTTCTATCTCGCGGTTGCTCTTCGACATATCGATGATACGTAGCCGGTTCTTGCTGTTTCTCAAAGGAGTCTTGATAAAATGATTCGTCCGGCGCGTACGCTTTCGAAAAAACTTCTTCTTGCCTAGCCTGCTCTTCTTGTCTAGCTTGCTCTTCTAACTGCATACGTCGTCGCTCTAAGCGAGAGCGGTGTGGTTGATGTTCTGCCATTCAGATACCTCCGTATCAATCTTTTGCGATCTGTTTCTCTTTCAAGAACTCGCGGAGATACGTCCGTTTCGGTTCGTGCATCGAGGCAGCCATCTGTTTGACCCACCCTTCTGTCCGTTGACCACCGGTCCGTTCTCCGTAATACGATGACGTTGACTCTTCGTATCCTGTCAGTAACTCACGCATCGTATCGTCATCAGTATACGTATTCCGGTGGAAGACCGCATCCATCGGAAGGCGGGGTTTTTTACCCGGTTGTTGATCTGGAAGACCGACCGCGACTCCAAATAATGGTACGACGTGATCTGGAAGTTGTAAGAGTTCGCTGACACGACGAGCATCATTTCGTAGTGAACCGATGTAGACCGTTCCGTAGCCGAGCGACTCGGCAGCTACGACTAAATTTTGAGCGGCAAGTCCCGCATCGACAGCCCCTACGACAAGCGCTTCCGTCGTCTCGATCGTCCGGCTCACGTCGCCTCCTGCTAGTTCTGCCGCTAACGTATGTTTGTGGTAATCCATACAAAAGACGAAGAAGTAACTGTTTTCTGCCACATATTGTTGACCACTTGCAACGTCGACTAATTGTCGTTTCAATCCTTCATCTTCGACACCGATGATTGCATAAGCTTGCTGATAAGAGGATGTCGAGGCAGCCTGTGCGGCTTTTATGAGTGTTTCAATCGTCTCTTCGTCTAATTGATGTTGTTTGAATTTCCGGATGGACCGGTGGTTGAGTAAATGTTGAATGGTTTCATTCATGTGTAATCGTCCCCTTCTGTAATGAGTCTTCTTATTTAAGATAGTCGTCTCTGACTAAAAAGCGCAAATGAAGAGGTTCGGTTTATGAAAAAAGCGGGAATTGAATAGTGTTGTACTGTGCTTTTCTTGCGAAGGAGGGCGATCATGAGAATACGGAAACTGCGACTCTTACTAGAACAATATGGCGATACGACCCTTCGCGATATCATCGTCGAAATCTATCGTCAACTCCCGAGACAAGTCATCGAAGAGAAAGAGTTTGACGCCATGTTGACACAGTTCATGAAGTATAAGGATTTGCAAAAAGAACAGGAACAACCGACCGTCGAACAGACGATTGCTCAGACGGAACGGTTTATTCAATTAGCATACGAGCTCCAGTACCTTGAGCCGAATCCGATCGTACCGCTTCGCGAACAAAAGAATTGGTATATCACCGCCAAACGCCTGCTTAAGCATTTACGCCACTATGCTCATCGTAAAAACGGAACCCGTATTGCCTTTGAGGAATTTTTCTTTCTTCTTTCGTCGGCTGCCGGGGAAGAACCTTTATTTTTAAGTAATGATCCGTTTCGCTTATTGAAAGTCTCGCAAGTCGATTTTTTTCAAGAATTAGTTGGCTATTATAAAAATGATAGTCATGGTGTCGAATGGATGGAACGCGCCCTCTATACAGCGTTGAAGGTTCCGATGGACGTCGATACTGAGCGCAGTGATCTTTTGCTTGCCGTACTTGCCCATTGCGAGAAACCCGAACATCAAGAAGCATACATCCATTACTTGAATGCGCATGCTAAAAAATTACAGTCGCATGTTCGGATTGATGCAGACGCTTTATCCACCTATCAAGAAATTCGTTTCGCAGAGCTACATGCTCTCATTTCCTTACGCGCGTTAGAACGAGCGGAGACGATGCTGTTCACTGAATACATCCCATATTTTTCGCATCGCTCGACTCCGTTTCGTTATTATCTCGATCTCCTCGAACGAGCCGGACTCGAACAAGAACACGAAAGAATGGCACGCGTTGGTCGAAAAAAACGAATTCATTTCTAAGAGTAGATTCTTCTTGTTCACACGTAGTAGACAATAAAAGGCAAGTGACGATGGATTCGTCACTTGCCTTTTATTAGTCAGATTCATTTCAATCGGAGGCATTGACGATGCCAAGTCCGACTGTTGCGAGTAATGCAATACAAGCGAATAGGAATGCCATGTCGTTCGGTGAATCGAAGCCTTCATAGATCGGTTCCTTCCGATCAACGATGATATGATCCTCCGCGCCATAATTCCCATATGTCGTCGAACTGCTTACACCCGGTTCATCGTAATCACGCGCTTCGGCTACCAATGTATCCGCGCTGAATAACCAGCCCGATAAACCGATGACGATCCAGAGATACTTCATGATAATTTTGCCTCGATTCTTTCTTATCTTCAGGAATCCATCTACTTTTTGTTTGAAACAGAAGATATAAATACCTTTTATTTCCTGTAATATAAAAGTAAGATATTTTGAACTTCACTTTGCTAAAGGAGGAACTTAATTTGCCTATTGTGTATTACAATCAATTGTCTCATGTTCAAAGGCGACACGTCCATCAACTTCTTCAGTACCATCAAAAGGCATATGATTTTTCATATTTTCAGCCGCTTGAAGATTGTCAATGGGTCTACCTCGAATCCGGTCAGGTGAAAGCGACGCTCGGATATCATGTCGTGCATGACGTCGTTCACTTTATGAACAGCGCCTTTCATGACATCAAAGCCTTTCGTCATCTGGCTATTTTGCTACACTTACATGCCGTTCGACAAGGATGCCGGCAGATACATGTACAAGTCTCTCCGCCGCATGATCTTTCTTTAACTTCGATTTGGAAAGAGCTTGGTTATAGTTTATATGCCGAACAGTTTCGTTTAATTGGACTCTCAGAAGGACAGCCTGCTACGCTACGTTTGAAAGCTGTTCATGCACAGAATCAAGATACTTATCTCGCACTTCGTAACGATGCCCTTCAAGGAACACATCACTTTTTTCCTTATCAGGTATCTGATTTAGACAAGTTGATTCAACGAAAAGCGATTCCTTACTTAGTCTATGATAAGCAACTGATCGTCGGTACACTATTATTTCAAAAGCAGGGACAGAATATCCGTCTTCTTGAAATCACGTGCTTACCAGAGCTGAGACGTCAAGGATACGGTAGCCGCATCCTCCATGCATTTCAAGAAAAGTTACGACGTGCAAACATCCAAACGTTTGAAGTCTTTTTTCTCTCAACACAACAAGATGTATTACGCCTGTATCATCCCTCGATGTTTTGCGATATCCAGTTAACCTCTCATTGGCATACGTTCAGTACGGATCAACCTCCGTTAATCATTTAGGCGATTGACGATTCCCTTGTATTCAGGCAACACATACTCCGCATCCATTTCCCGAAAATCAACATGACCCGTTTTACGAAGCACTAGCCCCATCTCGTATAACTGTTCGATATAGGCATCTCCCCATGTCAAGGCAAGTCCCGGTTGGTGATTATGAAAAGCAAGCAAGGCATCTTCAATAATTTCAGAAGCAATGGATGCTTGCATCACACGGTTCAATAAAGATTGGAACAGTACGGTTTGTCGTCCGATCAGCGCATAAAACGGGAAATAATGTTTAGCATAAACAAACGTCGGCAAATAGGCATCCGCCTCAATCGTCTTTAACAACAATGGTGAAGCGGGACGTTGTAATCGTTCTGCAAGTCCAACGGTCGCCTTGCATTCGCACAGCTGATCAAGCACTCGAATCGTCAACTCTTCTTCGATATCGAGCAATAAGACGAGATCCAGCAGATTCAATTCATGCGTCTCCATGAATTGATCACTGCGTTGAAGATGCATCGTATAAGTAAAGTCCAGCTTTTCAGCAACAAGTGCCCACAACTCGGAATGGCGCGCCGCATATAGACCTACCGGAAAGTGAAGGGGTTGGCGGACGATCGAGCGATGCCCTTCAAGTGTATAGACTTGATTGACGTCCAGACCGTCTGCTAGCAGCATTTCGAGTAACTGCTGACGATTTTGACACGTGACGAGTGTTTGAAACAGACGATCAACCTCGACGAGTGGTTGTTTCATTTCAAGCGCTATTTTCAAATGAGCAGGTGAATCCTGCTCTAGCGCACGCTTAATGAATTGTAAGGCCTGTTGTTCCGCATCGTTCAGTTGGGCGACATGTGTCCGAAACATTTCGATGTCAAGTTCCCGGAAGGCTTGTAACGCCGGTGCAATTGATTGATTTTTTACAAAGGGTTTCCACATGATTCCCTCGACCTCCTCATTCCAGTATCTCTTCGTAGTGTACGCAATATCCTATCGTCTTGAAAGCAAAAAATGGAGAATCTTCCGTCGTTTCAGGAAGATCCTCCACTTTTTATTTTTTACCGACTTTTAAATGAGCGTTTCGAAAGACAGCATCTTGTTTTCCTGTCTTTTCAACACTTGTTCCGACAGACCCCAGGTATTCGAGTTCATCCTTTGGTTGAATGAACTCGTATGTGATGGCAGGTTCGCCCCGAAGTCGAACGTGTATGATTTGTCGATGTCGTAAAGAGAATGATGCGCGCACTTCAAGAAAGGAGGAAGCTGATAAATCATGTTGCCGCTCTAAGATCGTCATCAACTCTTTTTCCGAGTCACGATAGTTCCCCTGCAATTGAGCATACGAAATACCGACTCCTAAAGATAGGATGCCAATTAGACTAAGAGCGAAAATGACCAGCACTTTCTTCATGACTGATCCACCTCCGAAAAAAGTTCATTCTACTTATTCATCGGTTCATCCATCGTTGACGTGAAGTCTTTTTTCGAATCCTTTACGTGAAACTGCATGTCCACATGTGGAATATCATCTTCTAAATAAGGGTCGGATACGGTTTCGAAACCAAACGATCCGTAAAACCCTTCTAGGTGTGCTTGTGCCTGTAAGTAGATCGCAGCTTCTTTCTGCAAATGTACCATCGCTCTCTCCATCATTTGTCTCGCTAACCCAACCGATCGGTGATCACGATGAACAGCTACCCGTCCAATCGCTACTCCTTTTGTAGGATGATTATACATCCGAAGGCATCCGACGATTTGACCGCTCTCACTCCGTACGATTAGGTGTGTCGCTTGTTGATCTTGATCATCTAGCTCCGGATACGCGCACTCCTGCTCGACGACGAAGATATCCGTTCGTAATTTCAAAAGTGCATATAAGGTATCAGGTGTCATGGAATGAAAAGACGCGAAGTTAAATTCGTACATAAAAACTCTCCTCTTTAGTTACGACAAAGTCGTGATAGTTGTCCAACATAAATCGTGACGGGAACATCTCTAAACACCGTATCTTTTTCCCAGTTCAGCCCGTTGGCACGAGCGACATTTTGCGAAGCACGATTATCGGGATGAATGATCGAGATGATTCGATCATGCCCTCGATTGAACGCCTCCATCATTAATCGTTTTGCTGCTTCACGACCATAACCGACTTTCCAGTGCTTTGGTTCGAGCCAATAACCGACTTCTAACTCTTCTTTCCCATCCACTTCCTGCATCAATAATCCGGCAAAGCCAATCGGTTCATTCGTTTCTTTTATGAACAACAGTAAAAAACCAGTTTGTCGCTCATCCGAATATCGCTCCAATTGCCGTTCGAACCACTCTCGTGCCTCATCTTCACTTAAGGCAGTGCCTCCATTGATATAACGCATGACTTGCTCATTTTGGACAAGTGACTTATAAAAACTAAAATCCTCTTCTTCGAACGGTCGCATCCATAAACGTTCACTTTCCATCGTCATCGCCTCCTTCTATACTTCTCTTTTCCCGAGTTCTTTTCGCTTCATTCCTCTTCCTGATCCTGCTTTCCCTGTGACATTTTTCATTACTAATCGATGACATTCACTCCCTAGTGCTTGCAATTCCCGGCATAAGTCGGTATTTTGGGAACAGTATGTTGAACAATGACCGTACGATTAATGTTAAAATATATTTTGAGCGCATGAGCGCTGGGTAGGAATTCACGAAAAGGACTGAGACCATAATGACTGAACAAGTAATGACGGGACTGTATGAAGGCATTTCAAAAGAGTCCGTACTAATCAATGAACCTTTAAAATATCATACGTATACAAAAATGGGAGGAATCGCGGATTTATTCATCATCCCAACTTCTTATGAAGAAACAGCTTTTGTCGTCCGATACGCTTACGAACAAGGTATTCCCTTGACGTTGCTTGGAAACGGATCGAATCTTGTCGTACGTGATGGCGGCATTCGCGGCATTGTCCTCTCCTTTGAGAAGTTAACCGATATCTCGGTCGAAGGACATGAGCTCGTCGCTCAAAGTGGCGCAGCAATCATCGAAGCGTCTCGTGTAGCTTACGCGCATCAGCTCAGCGGTCTTGAATTCGCTTGTGGGATTCCAGGAACGATTGGTGGCGCATTGATCATGAATGCGGGAGCATACGGTGGTGAAGTCAAGGATTGCCTCCATAGCGCTACTGTATTGACACGGCAAGGAGAACTGTTGAACATTTCGCATGATGAACTCGAACTGGGATACCGGACAAGTTGCTTCTCGAAGAAAGAATACATCATCCTCGAAGGTCGATTTGCCTTAACAGAGGGTGACCCAGCACTAATCAAGGAAGTCATGGATGATTTGACGCATAAGCGAGAAACGAAACAACCACTCGAGTACCCTTCTTGTGGTAGCGTCTTTAAACGTCCAGAAGGCTATTTTGCAGGGAAGCTGATTCAAGATAGCAACTTACAGGGAACACGCATCGGTGGTGCTGAAGTGTCCAAGAAACACGCTGGTTTCATCGTCAACGTCGAGAATGCGTCAGCATCCGACTATATCGCGCTCATTCGTCATGTCCAAGAAACCGTTCAAGAAAAATTCGGTATCTTACTTGAGACAGAAGTGAAAATCATCGGTGAAGAAGCATAATCCATCATTTTACTAAAAAGGTGAGCTCCGTTTCGGACTCACCTTTTTGTTCATTTAGATTGACCAGTTTCCGTCACGCATGACTGATTCACGCGTTCCGTCTGCAAGTTCTCCTTCAATCGATAGATCCGCTGATCCAATCATGAAGTCGACATGCGTCATCGAGTCGTTCGCGCCTTGTGCTTCTAATTCTTCTGCTGAAAGGCTTGGACCATTTTCGAGACACGTCGAGTACGCACGACCAATCGCTAAGTGGCACGAAGCATTTTCATCAAACAATGTATTATAGAATAGGATACCCGAGTCAGAAATCGGCGAACGGTGCGGCACGAGCGCAACTTCTCCGAGATAACGTGCACCTTCATCAAGTGAAATCAAGTCATCTAATGCTTCTTGACCCTGTTTCGCTTCCGCTTTAACGATTTTTCCGTTCTCGAACCAGAGTGTGAACTCATCAATCAAGTTCCCACTATAGCTAAGCGGTTTTGTGCTCGAGACGTGTCCGTTGACACCTGTCTTTTTTGGTAACGTGAACACTTCTTCTGTCGGCAGATTCGCGATGAAATCAACACCATCTGCATTCGGACCACCGCCACCTAACCAAACATGACGTTCTGGTAATTCGATTGATAATTCTGTTCCTGGAGCTGTGTAGTGCAATGTTTTGTATTTCTTCTCTGTCAGGAATTTTGCTTTTGAACGCAGATTATGATCATGATCCGCCCATGCAGCGACCGGATCCGCTTGATCGGCACGTGTAGCCTTTAAAATAGCTGACCAGAGCTCTTCAACAGCATTCTCTGAATCAGGGAATACTTTCTTCGCCCAGCTTTCAGAAGGTGCTGCTACGACACACCAGCTGACATTGTCACTCATGACGAACTTCCGCCAATTAGCAAGAGCGACACCGGCTGCTTTATTCGCACGTGCGATTCGGCTCGAGTCCACGCCATTCAATAAATCTGGATCTTCACTGACGACTGATAAGAACGCAGTCTTTTCTTCTGCCAGTTGGTCGTAACGTGCTTTTAACCAATCCGGGAACGTATCAAACGACTCTTCCGGTGCATCGAAATAACGGATTTTCGTCATCTCATCATCTGACCATTGTACATATACTTGCGTAGCTCCTACTTCGTAGGCGACACGCGTGATTTCACGAACGAGCGGCAAATTTTCGATTCCTGCACGCACCTCGAGTTGTTGTCCTGGTTGTAGATTAATTCCCGTACGCACGGCTAAAGACGCGTATTGTTGTAATTCTGCTTGTGTCGGCATTATGTAATCCCCTTTCTTGTATCTTTATTTTCACGAAATAGTTGCAATTTTGCAAGAAATAAGGCGAAACTAGAAAGAGAAGAGAAGGAGGCATCACCATGGAATTCACACCCGGCGATTTTAAATCGGCCTATACGTATTTTCACCGACAGGCACTCGACCTCGTTGGTGATGAAAAAGCACAGCAAGAATTGTTAGTTCGAGCAGAAATCGGACTTGCGCACTTGACGCAAGATATCGCGTCTACAGAAAGCTCGGACATCGAACGCGAGGCAGAACTCGTCCTTTATTTTCAATTAAAACAACTGCTTGAAATGCTTCGTGCTCTCTATCAGAAAAAATTCGAAATGCATGCGGAGCAGGAACAATTGTTATTGACGGCCGTTCTGTACTTCACGTCTCCTGTTGACGCCTTACCGGACGATAACGTCCTCGGGCTCTTCGATGATGCACAAATCGTCGAAACGATTTATGAAGAACTGGCTGCAGACGTCGATCGCTTTCAACATATGGAATGAATGAAAAAAGCAGCTGTCGCGACAGCTGCTTTTTGATTACGCATTTTGTTTCGAAGCAATATGAACAGGTGTCGTGGATTGACGTGATTCATCTACTTCTAATTTTTCTTTATTCAGCCACGTATAGATCATTCCCATGAAGACTGCTCCACCAATGATGTTACCGGCTAAAGCTGGCAACAGGTTATGCATCGCTCCGGCAAATGTGATCGTATCCGGATGTGGTACGACTAACGCAATGGAGAACAGTGCCATATTGGCGATGACGTGATCAAATCCAGAAGCAAAGAATACTGCGACGAGTACCATCATCATCATGATCTGCGCCAACTCATTCTTCATGTTCTTTGGAATGAAAATCGCTAAACAGACCATCCAGTTACAGAAGATAGCACGTGTGAAGATTTCCCACGTCGTATGGTGGATCTTCGTTTCTGAGACAGAAAATAACCAGTTGTTCATACCAAGCTCTTGGATGATTCCTGTTTGAGAAAAGAGTAGCGCAAACGCCAATCCGCCAAGTCCATTTCCGATCAGACAGATCAACCAGACCTTCATCGTATCCATCTTCGTCGTATAGCCGCGCATCGTCGCCGTCGTGAAATACATCGTATTCCCTGTGAATAGCTCTGCCCCACCATAAACGATCAGGACGAGTGCCACTCCGAAGGTCAGTCCACCGACAAGTGTCGCAACAGGTGACTCCGCCATATATAGACCGTTAATTGCTTTTAAAGTAAAAATGATTGCAAATCCAATGAAAATTCCCGCTAACATGGCACGAACTAAGTACTCGAGAGGACGCATTTGTAGCATGCGCGTCGACTTGATTGCTTTATTCCGTAATCCTTCTAATGCTTCTACCTCGTTCATCGTAGAAACCTCTCTTTCTTTTTGTTCAACACTTCACAATGTTTGTTCATTTATTATCATACTTCCATCTTAAAAGATGTTCAAGTATTGAATAGACCTGTTTTATCGTTTTTATAAAAGAACGAGATGTAAACGATATCATTTTGTCGAGATTGTGAAAAATGCCTTTTCTTGCTTTATACAATTAATTAGTTTGGATCTGTAGTCGTGATGCGAAGCGTTCAAAGAAAGTATTTCGCCTTGATGCATCGAGCACATAACCATCAATGACGACCCGATTAAAGCGTCTAGAAGAGGAAGTAGCTCGTTCGATATCGGTCGGAGTGTAGGCGTCGAATGTTTTCCGGTCCATCGTAAAATCTGCACCTGAATACGGATCCGTATAGTGAATTTCAAGATCGGTCAAATCAGGAATCGTTGAAAATAAAACAAGCGTATGATGCATCAGCACTTTAGATAACCGAGCTTTCAAAAAATCCTGATTCACTTGTAGTGTCCCAGTATCGGTACCAATCCAAGCTTGTCGCTCTTTTCCTGTCACTTCATAGGCAAGACGTAACGATTCTCCTTCGACATCTACCTGTTTTAATTCTGATGAGAACGGAAGTTGTTCGGCTAATTGACGAACCGCTACCGTATTCATCATCGAGGCACCTACTTGTCTCGCTACAAGATCACCATCATGCCAAATGGATGATTGATTTTTTTCATTGGGTTGTTCGAAAATACGAATTCCAACCAGTACTCCTAAACAGATACAACCAAGAATCCATAACATTTTCTTCATTTTCATCACCTTCCTAAAAAAACGTACCCTTTTTCATCTTTTTTCATAAGAAGGGTTGAAATTTTATGCATATGAGCGTACTCTTGCAGGCAGATACTCACAGAAGGAGGAGCATGAGGTCACTCATCATATTGCCATGACTACAACACACCCACAGAAAAAGAGAGTTGAAAAAATCAGTTTCTTAATCATTGGTACGTTGCTGTATTCCCTTTACATCAGCTTACTACTATCTCCAAATGATATCGGATCAGGCGGTATCATGGGGATCACACTCATTATTCAAGAGCTTTTCCACACGCCAATCGGATTAACGCAATTGCTCTTAAACATTCCCCTCTTCCTTTTAGGTTTCCGTTTCCTACGCAAACGATTCATGTTCTTATCTGGAATTATCGTCATTGCTTCTTCCTTTTTAATTGACTGGATTCCGACTCAAATCGTTCCGGAATCTCTAAATGATCCACTCGTCGCTTCCATCTTTGCTGGTCTAGTCTCTGGTCTTGCAATGGCATTGATCTTCTTCGGTGGTGCTTCAACTGGAGGGCTTGATATTCTTGGAAAGTTTTTCTTTGCTCGTTTTCATAACTGGCCACTTCCTCGTATATTTCTGATGCAAGATCTTGTCATCTACATCCTTGTATGGTGGGTATTTGATCTTAAACACGTTATGTATGCTCTCATCATGAGCTTTGTTCGTGCCAAAGCCCTTCAGACGGTTTACAGTTTCTATTCTGCTTCTAAGCAATGTATCATCATTTGTGAGAAAGCAGATGAAATCAATGAAGTCATTACAAAAGAACTCGGTCGTGGTGTCACGATTCTCGATGCACGTGGAGGATATTCCAACCGAACGAAAAAAATGGTCTATGTCGTCGTTCAAAATAATGAAATCGTCCGTTTGCAAGAAATCGTCTCTTCTGTCGAACCGAATGCATTCGTTACATTCTCGGAAATCCACACTGTCTTCGGCAATTACAAGGAACATTCGTATTCGTTTTAACACCAAGCGCAGCTTAGCTGTGCTTTTTTCATCTTCTTAAAACAGCTTCTCGTATTTCATCATCTTTCCTGCTTTTTTATGAGTATTATTCACTTTTTCGATCATTATCCCTATTCAAAAATTAGACAGGCTTCACTTTTTTTACGATAGTAGTTAAGCTTATGACATGTCTTTTATTTAAAGGAATGATTGCATGCACTCTCTTTGGCGTCAGCGTATTCTGCTGATTTTCTTGGTCAGCTTATTCGCCTCTATCCCGATCATCTATGCGTTATCCGGTTATCGGACGATTGCAACGATGACCGAGCAAATGAAGGATCATGATATCCCGTTAATCAATCAGGTAGATCAGTTGGTCGAACACAATCGAGATCGTGCCAATGCGGTTCGTGGTCTCTTATTGTATGAAGATAATCGTTATATCGAACAATATTACTTTTCAACGTCCAAAATCCATGATTTGCGTAATAGTCTGAACCAATCGTCGACTACTCCAGGGACGATTAAAGATCTTCTTCGCCGCAACAATGTCTGGGAGTCCGAAATTGAACGCGTGTTTGTTGTCTATGAACGTCAAAGTCCAACAGCCGCAAAACGTCTTGCTAGACAGTCGACTCAGACGACCCAAACGATTCTCGAAGACTTATCCCGTGTGAAAGATGATTTGTATAAAACGCTTCAAGCCAAATTACAACAATCAGATTCTTTAATCGCTACATATAAATGGATGTGTCTCGCTCTCTCCATCCTGTCCTTTTTATTGATTAGTGCCACGGTCTTTTTCTTCCACCGCTTCGCTCCAAAAGGATCAGAACAATCGTCTTTAGAATAAACGAAAAGCGCAGCTATAGCTGCGCTTTTCGTTTATTCTAAAGACTCATTCAGGCATTGCTTTTCCCTCTTGTACATGTTCCATCGCCATATGTACAAGCGATGACACATGATGGTCATCCAAGGAATAATAGACGACTTTACCGTCTTTTCGAAACTTGACGAGTCCTTGTTTCAACAAAGATCGAAGATGATGCGACGCTGTCGCAATCGAACAGTCGACAGAAGCCGAGACATCACAAACGCATAGTTCTTCTTCGATCGTCAGCGCATAAACGATTCGCAGTCGTGTCGCATCCGAAAGAATCTTAAATAGCTTTCCGATTTCAGACGCGCGTTGTTCATCAATCGCAATCGTTTCACAACGGGGAATGTCCATGTCCGTCACCTCGTTTCTACCTATATTGCACCATGAGAAACGGGACATTGCAAGTTCAGCGCATTCGTCTGCGAATGAGCCAAAACACGAACCATCCTCCTACGTAATCTCCGATATCCCAGACAATTCGATTTTGATCGACAGCGCGTACGCCGATGTCAATGACTTTCGTGCTTTCTAATCGATTCGTATAACGTTGACGAAGTCGCGTCGGAATCGGTAGATGAAGAAGTGCCCGGTAATAGATATCTAAATGAGTATGTCCCCAAATTTCCGTCGCAATCGAGCTCGTTTTAATATACAACGGACGTTTGTAGCGTCTTTCATACTTTTCTTTCAATAAAAGACCCATCTCATAAGATATACGATTAGGACGCGGAAATAAGACTTTTCCTAGATGGTAGATTCCCTGATTATCGACTCGAATGATTTGTGGTTCTAACCGATATCGAATCCAATAGCCGCGAAAACGGATCGTCTGCCATTTCAATACAATCACCTCTGAACGGATTATACCCTGTTCTGAAGTGATTGATGCCATTCTCGCACAGCATCTGTCATTTGCTGCGCAGCGAGTTGCCGATCTTCTTTAGCGAAAATTTCTGAGATGACGGCATACCCTTCTAGCGGGATAGGCAGAGAAGAGACATTCGTTGCTGTGATTCCACCAATACCGATTAGAGGTAATCGTACGGCTTCTCGAATTGCCTGAAGCATCGTGTGCGACATGGAATCAGCGTCCGCTTTGGATGACGTCGCAAATAGAGACCCCACGCCTAAATAAGATGCTCCGTCCCGTTCTGCTTCAATCGCTTGTGCAACGGTTGCTACTGACACACCGATCACGGCATCTGGTAAAAGGCGACGTGCTGCGATTAAAGGAATGTCTTCTTGTCCGATATGCAAACCAGCTCCGACGAGTAATGCGATATCGATCCGGTCATTGATGATCAAAGGAACGTCGTAGCGATCCGTGAGTGTTTTCAACCGAACTGCCTGATCGTAGAATTCCTTTCCTTGTGCTGTTTTTTCCCGTAATTGCACGATCGTCGCACCACCTAAAACAGCTTCCTCAACGACCGTCTCGATCGCGACTCCAGGATGGTACCGACGATCCGTCACTGCATAGATGGAGTAATCAATTGACACGTTCTGTCACCTCCACCAGATCTTGCACCGTCATGAGGCTGATGGCATTGAACAACTCTCGTTTAAAATCACCAAGACCTTGCGCGGAGGCTGCTTGTTCTCCTGCTTTTCCCATGACGAATGTCCCGTGGACAGCCGCCTCAAATGCCGTATATCCTGCACCGAGGAAGCTCGCAATCAAGGAGGCCGTCATGCAGCCCGTACCCGTGATGTCTCCCAAACGTGGTGTTCCTACATGTAATTCCATTTCACGCGTTCCATCCGTGATGTAGTCGTTCGGACCTGTCACGACGAGGACAGATTGGTGTTTGCGAGCGAATGCACGAATGCTTTCTCGATCCATCATTGCATCTCCCGCAGCATCGACTCCCTTAGTTCGCCCATCTTCCCCAAGTAACGTCTTGATTTCAGAAGCATTTCCTTTAATGACCGTACACCCGAGATCAATGAGTTCTTTAGAAAAGGCAGTACGTAATGTCGTTGCCCCTGCTCCAACTGGATCAAGAACGATTGGGACATTCAAACGTCCCGCTTCACGTGCTGCGAGTCGTTGAGCTGCTTGCATGTCTGCATCAATCGTACCAATGTTTAAGACAAGAGCTTGTGCGAGTCTAACCATCTCTTCTACTTCACGAATGTCTTCCGCCATGACGGGTGATGCTCCAACAGCGAGTGTGACGTTTGCGCAGTCGTTGATCGTCACCGTGTTCGTCAGATGGTGAATGAGTGGTTTGTGTTCAAGAATGGTCGTAAACATGTGTATCCCTCCAAAGTGAGTGAAAATGATGTGTCGGTCCAATACCTTGTCCGAGGGCAAATCCATGACGAATTGCCTCCGTGACATAGCTCTTTGCCTGTCTTACACTATCTGTTAAATCTTCTCCAAGCGCCATCCGCGCCGCAATCGCCGCAGATAAGGTACAACCAGTTCCATGAGTATGTTGATTGTCTAACCGTTCCGATGTGAAGCGGTGTTCCACTTCCCCATCAAACAACAAATCCGTCGCAGCTCCTGAGAGATGTCCACCTTTTAGTAATACTGCCCCTGTCTGTGTAGCCAATTGATGCATCGCCAGTCGCATTTCCTCTAGATTGGTCACTGATCGTCCTGTTAACCGCTCCGCTTCCGGTAAATTCGGTGTGACGAGTGTCGCAAGCGGCAGAAGTTCTGAAATCAATGCTTGTTCAGCTTCCGTCCGCAATAGGACATGACCACCTTTAGCGACCATGACGGGATCTAATATGATAGGAACTGTCTGTTTGCGGAGATGTGTAGCAATGACACGAATCGTCTGCGCATTCGAGACCATCCCGATTTTGATCGCATCGACACGAATGTCTGAAAAAATCGACGTTAACTGGGCATCTACGATTTCTGGGGACAACTCTTCCACCGCTTGAACACCCAACGTATTTTGCGCCGTGACGGCTGTCAGGACGCTCATTCCATAAACCCCTAAAGCCGAAAAGGTTTTTAAATCTGCTTGAATCCCAGCTCCACCACCGGAGTCGGATCCTGCAATCGTCAGTACATGTTTCATGTTCTTTTCACCTTCCCATCGAGCAATGTAAGGGAGTCGTGACCGACAAAAAAAAGCGTCGACCGCTGTAAAAAAGCAGTCGACGCTATACGAAAGCGTTATACACGCATTCCGGTATCCGTTCGGCTCAACTTTCCTACGCTGGTATTATCCAGTTCAGGTAATAGGGTCGAAAACAGATTGGTTTTCCTCTCAGCCGGATTCCTCCAGCTCCCCTAGTTGCTCAAGTATTCGTTTCGCCTTAACTGTAGCATAGAGAAGAAAAAAAAACGAGCCGAAGCCCGTTTTGATTACAGATATGCTAATGGATTGACTGCATTTAGAGGAGAAGAGGCACTGTATTGATAGCCTCCGACATGTAGTTCGAAATGTAAGTGTGGTCCTGTTGAATTCCCTGTACTACCAAGTGTCCCGACTTGCTGACCTTGAGAGACCGTTTGTCCTGCACGAACCGATAATGAACTCATATGTGCGTAGACAGTCGTGTACACTTGTCCATCTAGGAAGTGAGAAATCATGACATGATTGCCGTAAGGTCCACCACCTGATGCTGTAATGACCGTTCCAGCTGCTGCAGCGACGATTGGAGATCCGACCGAACCACTGAAATCAACACCGTTGTGGAACGTATAACCGTTCGCGCCGCTTGCTGGTCCGAATCCTTGTGACACTCCACCAGAAGATGGTCGAACGAATTTCCCTCCACTCGAAACAACCGGCGGGACAACAGAATCAGTTGATTCCGAACTCTTACCTGCTTGTTTTGCTGCTTGAGCATTCGCTTTAGCGGCTTTTTCGGCTGCCGCTTTCTCCGCTGCTGCTTTTTCAGCCGCTGCTTTAGCAGCTGCCTTCGCTGCCGCAATTGCACGTTCTTGCGCTTCGAGAGTCGCTTGAAGTTCTTTTGCGTCTAACAGTTCTGTCGTGAACTTCGTCTTCCCTTTTCGTAATTTCTTCAGCGTGGCACTACGTTCTTTCATTTGAAGCTTTAACGCTTTCTTTTGTTCAAGCAATACTTTCTTTTCTTGCATTTGCTCCGCTTTTTTCTCAACGAGCGTTTGTTTTGCTTCTGCTAATTTTTGTTGCGTTGCGATGTAATCCGAAATCATTTTATCGTCTTGCTCAGCGATTTTTTTCCCCGCCATGACACGGCTGAATAAATCACCTAAATCCTTCGATCCAAAAATGACTTCTTCCCATTTAATCGAGTTTCCATCGTTCTCTTGGAAAACACGCAAACGATCACCGAGTAGTTCTTCCTGTTTCTGTAACATTTCTTCGTAACGGACGATGTCTACCTTTAACTCATCGATTCGAACGTTCAACTGTTCGATTTGTTTATTTTTTTCAGAGACTTGGAAAATCTTTTCGTTGATTGCTGCGTCAATTTGATTGATTTGACGTTGCTCTTTTGAGATTTTAGCTTCTTGTTTTTTGATCGCTTTTTCAAGTTTACGTTGTTCAGCGGCATTTTCAGCCTTTTTTTCTTTAATGGTCGCTGCTGCGATCGGTTGCGTTCCTGTTATAAGTAATGCTCCTAAAACAATGGTAGAAATTAGTTTTTTTAGCATATATCGTTTTCCTCACTTATGTTTTTTTCATATTTTATTATAGTATTCAAGTTTCTCTCATATCTGAAATAGATTATAGCACCGTAATCGTTTCAAAAAAATTTCATTTACATTTCAAATGAAAACGATTTTTTGTAATATATGATTTGTTTTTTGAAAATGACAAAAAAAGAACCGTTGCATATGCAACGATTCTTTACGATTAAAACATCGACATTGGATTGACTGAGTTAGCTGGACCTGTTGCACTGTAGCTGTATCCACCAACGTGAATTTCGAAGTGTAAGTGTGGACCTGTTGAGTTTCCTGTGCTACCACGTGTACCGATTTGTTGACCTTGGCTGACACGTTGACCTGCACTAGCGTTCAATGAACTCATATGTGCATAGACTGTCGTATATGTCTTCCCGTTCAATTGGTGAGCGATCATGATGTGATTTCCGTAAGGTCCGCCACCTGATGCTGTAATGACTGTACCAGTTGCAGCTGCCACGATTGGCGTGCCAACTGGACCACCGAAGTCAATCCCGTTATGGAACGTATAACCATTTTCTCCGCCTGCAGAACCATACCCTTGTGTCACAGCACCAGCAGTTGGATGAATGAAGAGTCCGCCTGATGATGGTGACGGTTTAGGTGTCGCTGGAGCTGACGGCGCTGGAGCTGGCGCAGTTGGTGCTGGTGTAGATGGTTTTGGTGCCGATTGTTTTGTCGAACCAGAAGGTTTTGCTGACTGCGCTGCCTTCTCTTGTGCTGCTTGCTGAGTTGCTGCTTGCGCTGCTTCAGCTTCTGCTCGTGCTTTTGCTTCACGTGCAGCTTGAGCTTGACGTTCTTTTTCGATTCGCGCTTCACGTTCACGCGCTGCTTTTTCAGCTGCAATCGCTTTTTCTTGAGCAATCAAAATTTGCTGGACTTCTTTTGCATCCATCAATTGTGTTTCGAACTTTTCTTTTTTCTTACGTAGTTCTTTTAAGCGTTTGTTCCGCTCTTTTAATTGTGATTCAAGATCCGCTTGTTGATGTTTTAATTCTTTTTTCTCAACGACCAACTGCGCTTTCTTTTCTTTTACTTCTTGCTGCGCATCCGCTAATTGCTTTTGCGTATTCTGGTAATCCGTGATCATTTTATCATCTTGTTTTGAAATGGATTTCCCTGCCATGACACGGCTTACGAGATCACCAACGTTTTTAGCACCAAAGATGACTTCTTCCCATTTAATTGAGTTTCCATCATTCTCTTGCATGACACGAAGACGATCACCGAGTAGTTTTTCTTGGCGTTTTAGTTTCGCTTTATATTTCTCAATTTCTTTTCCAAGTTCAACGATTTCACGTTCTGTTGCTTTGATTTGACGATCCTTTGTTTCGACAGCAAAGATTTTTTCGTTCAACGCTTCGTCTAGTCGATTGACTTCTTGTTGTGTTTTAGAGATTTTTTGACCTTCTTGATTAACAGAAGACTCTAAGTTTTTTTGCTTTTTAGCATTGTCTTGTTGCTGTTGTTCGTTTTTGGCTTTCTGTTCACTTAAATCGTCAGCTGCTGCAAAATGAGGTGCTGATGAAAGAACCAGTGCGGAAACGATGAGCGACGCGAACGTTTTTTTCATGTAGTATTCCCTCTTTTTCTGTAGTGTATGTTTTATGATTTATCGTAGAGTATTTAAGTTAAATTTAAATTCTGTAATAGTTTTTCTTTTTTATAAGAACGTTTTTGATTATAGCATTCATTCCTCTTCCATAATATTTCAGTGATATTTCATTTTAAATAAATCTTTCCTCTTCTATGTAATAGAAACATTTGGAAGGTAACTCATCGTTGCAACTTTGAAGTGTTTTTGGGAAACTGAAGCGAATAGAAGGAGGATATCATATGAAATTAGACCACACTGGAATTGCTGTTCGCGACATGCAGGAAGCCATTTCATTTTATACAAACGTACTTGGAGGAACTTTAACAAAAGAGTACTCGAATCCTGCGCCTGGTGTCGCTTCCAATATTGCGGTCATCGAGTTCGATGATGCGCACATCGAGTTGTTAACGCCAACAAGTCCGGGTAGTCCGATCGCACGTTTTTTAAAACAACGCGGGAAAGGTGTCCATCACATTGCTTATCGTGTAGAGGATTTAGATCAAGCGATTGAAGAAGCAAAACAACAAGGCTTAACATTTTTAGAAGATACGTATCGAACGACGCCGTTCGGGCGACGACTGATTTATATGAATCCCCGGCATTCACACGGCGTCATTACAGAACTCTGTGATTATCCAGAAAATCTATAAAAAATCAGCACTGCGATAGCGCAGTGCTGATTTTTCGTTTCATGGTATTAGCCGAGTTTAGCTACGATTTCCCGATTGAACGCAGGAATGTCATCTGGTTGACGACTTGAGACGAAATTATCGTCGACGACGACTTCTTCATCTGCAAAGTCCACACCAGCATTTTCTAAATCAATTCGAATTGATTTATAACCTGTCATTTTTCTTCCTTTGACGATTTTTGCATTAATCATCAATTGTGGTCCATGGCAGATCGAGAAAATCGGTTTTTTCGACATATCGAATTCTTCGACGAATGAGACGAAACGCTCATCTTCTCGAAGTAAATCTGGTGAAAATCCGCCTGGAATCAGGAGAGCATCGTAGTCTGCTGCTGAAGTCTCATCAATCGAGAGATCAACGGTTACTTTTGCCTCTTCCTGCTTCCCAACGAGTTCTGCACCTTTTTTGGCACCAATGACCGTGATCTCGTGCCCTGCTTCTTTTAATGCATCAACCGGTCCTGTGAATTCTACATCCTCAAAATGATCGGCGAGTACAACGGCTACTTTTTTAGACATGTGATTCATCCCCCAAGTTGTTTGATTTAGATTGGATCTTCTCCGCGATCTCGTGGAGAAACCGTATCATCTGGCATTTCGTCTTTTCCTTTTAGGATTTCCTTTTGCTGCTCCTCTGTCAGTTTCCGTTCTTTATCCGACAGACGATCCCGTTCATCTTCAAACTCTTCATTTGGACGATCGGTTTCTTTCGGTGCCATGGAAAACCCTCCTTATGATCCGTCGCTTATACTTATAATGAATCGACGACTTTAACAGAAAGATCTACATCGATATTTCCGCGTGTTGCTTTCGAGTACGGGCAAAAGTTGTGTGTTTTCTCAAGCAACTCTTCTGCTTCCTCTTGTGATACGCCAACGACTTCGACGACGAGTTTCGCTGCAATTTTCACACCGTTATCCGCTTCATCCTGTAAGAGGCTGACTTCTGAATTCGTCCGCGTCTCGACTCGTTTTTTTGCTTGGCGCGCCATTAAATTATAGGCACCATCAAAACAAGCGGCATATCCTGCTGCGAATAACTGTTCCGGGTTTGATGTCGGAATGTCTTCTTTGCCTTTTGTTCCTGGCATGACTAAATCGAGATTAATGACGTTATCGTCTGAAGCGACTTTCCCGTCGCGACCACCGACTGCAGATGCACGTGAAGTAAGAATGACGTTTGACATGATAGAAAACCCCTTTTCCTGTTGAATTAAAAAATGCATTTTTTGCCACATAGACAGTAATACCCGTCACTGAGGGAGATAAACACAAGAGGTGTCTATCACCTTAGCTAATCATTTTTTAAGTAGACAAAAAAAGACGATGAACTCGAAGTCCATCGTCTTGCACATTCTATTTCTTATCCAATCTCTTCTGTTGCAGTTTCTTCTTGATCAGGCAATTGAAGATAAATCGATTTCACTTGATGATTATCGACTTCCATGACTTTGATCGTGTATTCCTGATAGCGGAATTCTTGACCACTCGACACTTCCGTATCCTGTGCCATGACCCAGCCACCAATCGTATCGATGTCTTCTTCTTCGATTCCTAGGTTAAAGCGTTCATTTAGGTCATCAATCAAGACACGTCCTGAGATGCGGTATAATCGCTCATGAATTTGTTCGATATCTGCTTTCTCATCCTTATCGAATTCATCTCGGATTTCTCCGACGATTTCTTCCAAGATGTCTTCCATCGTGATGACACCAGCCGTACCACCGTATTCATCGATGACGAGTGCCATCGGTGTTCGTTCCACCTGCATTTTCAGCATGGCATCTTGAAGCGGCGAATATTCGGATACAATCGGCAAGTTGTGGATGTAATAGCTTAATGCTTTTCCTTTGTTCGCCATATGATCCGTAAATAATTGTTTTGCATTGATGAAGCCAAGGATTTTATCCTTATCTCCTTCTTCCGCTACTGGGTAACGTGTGAACTGATACTCTTCAACGAGACGAATGATGTCCTCCATCGATGCATCGTTCGAGATCGTGATTAAGTCCGTCCGCGGTAACATGATATCTTTCGCGATCCGCTCATCGAACGAGAAGATGTTCTGCATGTAGGAAAGCTCAGTCTGGTTGATTTCTCCACTCTTATAACTCTGTGTCATGATGATTTTAATCTCTTCTTCAGAATGGACTTCTTCGTGTCCCGCTGGCTCGACACCAAATAACCGAAGGATGATTCGTGCTGAACCGTTCAATGTCCAGATGAAAGGTTTCATGATTTTACCGAACCAATAAAGTGGTGGCGCGAGTAGCATCGTGATGGCTTCCGTTTTTTGAATCGCCAAAGATTTTGGAGCAAGCTCTCCAAGTACGACATGAAGAAACGTTACAATCGAGAATGCAAGAACGAACGAAATGATCGTCGAGACGGAGTTCGGAATATCAATTTCTTCGAACAACATACCGAGAATCGCACCTACCGTTGATTCTCCTAACCATCCGAGACCAAGCGCTGTCACGGTAATTCCAAGTTGACAGGCCGATAAATAATAATCCAAATTCTCAAGTAGCCTCTTCGCCACTTTCGCAGTCTTGCTTCCTTCTGTAATCAACTGATCGATTCGAGACATTCGCATTTTGACGACCGAAAATTCGGCAGCTACAAAAAAAGCTGTTAAGACGATGAGTAGTGCAATGACGAGTAGTCGAATGATGATCGTCGTCGTGTCGAATGTCTCCATTGAGTGTGTACTGTCCAATCGTTTCCCCGAAGAAAGGGGATTCACCTCCATTAATATAAAGCCAGATGCCGAGGCATCTGGTGGTTTACAGCAAAAAGAAGCTTCAGACTTTCAAAGCTTCCCTACTTTTTCATATTCATACTATAACGGAACTTTCATAAAATGTGTACTTGAAGACATCATTTCAGACCGTCAGACGACATAGAGAATAAAAATTACGATCATGAGTAACATCGCGATTCCTTTTAACAAGGCACTTGATAAGATACCAAGGACTGTTCCGATCCCGACTGAAACCGAGATTTGCCATGTCTTTTTACTAATGATTTTTTCCGTCAAGATGGCAAAGACGAACGGGAAAATTAATAATCCGATACCCGGCAAAATAAATGGTCCCGCAATCAATCCGACTGTCGTTGCAATCTTAGCCGCTTGTGAGCCTCCCCGTCGATCGACGGTGTAGGCGCTAACGAGATAATCGAGTGTAAATAAGAGAATGATGAAAATCGCTTGAATCACCCAAAAACTAATCGATAGTTCAGAGA
The DNA here is from genome assembly GCF_002396765.1 of Exiguobacterium sp. UBA5002. Taxonomy (NCBI): domain Bacteria; kingdom Bacillati; phylum Bacillota; class Bacilli; order Caryophanales; genus Exiguobacterium; species Exiguobacterium sp. UBA5002. The sequence continues at coordinate 96,049 of NZ_DGYQ01000045.1, read as the reverse complement.
ACCCGAATCCGAATCCATAAATCAAAAAACCAACTACTAAAATCGGCGCACTTGGGATGATCGGATACACGAGACCTGCAAAAGCGACTAGAAAACAGACGACGATCAGACTCCATAACAAGATTGTCACTTTCTATCCCTCCCTTCTTTTGATCCTCTTGCCCTTATTACGATGAAGGGGAGACAAAAGTTTCATTCAACGCCCGATGGATTTGATTTTGCAAAAAATCACGATCCCAGTCGTTCATTGTTTCAAAACGTACTTCCGAACAAATGTATGGAATAAATCGTTGAATGGTTTCATAGTGAGCAGGTAAGGCTTGCCGCTTCATCGTTCCAAGCGACTCAAGCATCGTCGCGAGAACTGAAATATCTTCTGCTCCGTAATGTCGTAGTTGATAAAACGTCGTGTATAACAATTGTTGGTAAGTTTCCCTGACGACAATGTGTTGCTGGTCCTTTCCAACAACTAGCACACCATCTGGTATTACGGCATACTGTCGCATTAAGTCACCAATAATCCGAACCGCATGTCTCGCTGTATTCGGATCATTGATTCCTGGAGAAATCGCACGTAAAGCAACTTCACTTAATTTTTCAAGAACAAATGCAAAATCCTGTTCTGAAGATTTCGTCGGTCCAATCAAGATACTTTCATCGATATCCCGGCAAGTTGCCCGTCCGATGGCTTCTCCCTCTGTTACGAATGAGCCGACGGTTCGATGAATATACACGCGGTCTTTCTGATCAAAAACATCATAATCGACTGCTTGAATATATCCGGTTCGAGTTGCCTGAATAAGATGTGGATAATTTGTCGTCATCTTTCTTTCAGTAATCTTTTGTTCTCCTGATTCTAGGTGTTCGACTTGTCGTTTCAATAATTCGTTCCCTTCTTCGTGTAATCGATCGAGTAAAGTCGTCACGCGAATCGACTGACTGACGATATGAATGAATGCGACGAATGCCACGATCGATATCAATACGACGAGAACGGCTACTGTCGAAGCGACGACGCTCGTCTTCAACGCCGGACGAAGAAAAAAGAGCATCGTCATCGAGTAACTGACCGCTCCAATGAATATGCCGAAAATGTGTTGCACTTGCCGATTCTCGATGAAGTTAGGCAATGTCCGTGGTGAGAATTGTGATGAATAGGTCGTCAATACGACAAGAATGGTTGAGAATGTGAACGTCATCATGGCGAGCAGTCCGGTAAAGACCGAACTATGGATTGTCTGCGCTAAGCCAAGCGTCGTTTGCCAGTCTTTTGGAAACCAGTTTGATATATACACATCTAACCACGTCACGATTCCCGTCAAACCAATCCCAATGAGACCATATAACAATGGCCACCACCAATTGATTTCTCGAGACAGGACTTTCAGCTTCTTCAAAATAAAATTCCTCCTTTTTATAGCACTATATTGATTGAATTCCTGATTTAAAGCGCTTTAAAACCCATCTGACTGACTGACTTTGAGCAATATGTTTGGTCGAAGTGCACGGATGTGTTTTACTTCTTTTCATAACGTGAATAACTTAATTGTTATGAAAACGAATGGGAGATGAAATGATATGGCTCAACAAAACGAAGCAACATTGCATACAGATTTCACGAAGATTTACATTGATGGTCAGTGGCGCACAGGCGCAAGTGACAGCAACATGACGAACACGAATCCTTTCACGGGTGAAGAGCTCTTCACGATCTCTGCAGCGAATCAACAAGATTTAGATGACGCTTATGAAGCGGCTCAAGTCGCTCAAAAAGACTGGGCGAAAGTTCCTGCCTTAAAACGTCAAGGTCTCATCGAAAACTTCTTGAAAGTCTTGTACGAAGAGAAAGAAACGATCATCGAATGGTTGATTAAAGAGTCAGGAAGTACACGTATTAAAGCGGAAGGCGAATTCCTTGCTTCTGTCTTGATCGTCAAGGAAGCTGCGACATTCCCACTTCGGATGCACGGTGAAATTCGTCCATCGGTCGTACCAGGTAAAGAAAACCGGATCTACCGTAAAGCACTTGGCGTCATCGGTGTCATCAGTCCATGGAACTTCCCGTTCCACTTAGCTGTACGGTCGATCGCTACTGCCATTGCCATCGGGAACGCAGTCGTTGTTAAACCGGCTACGGACACACCTGTTTCAGGTGGATTGATTTTTGCTAGTCTATTTGAAAAAGCTGGATTGCCAAAAGGTGTCTTGAATGTCATCGTCGGTCGCGGTTCAGAAATCGGTGATGCTATCGTCGAACATCCTGTACCACGCTTGATTTCATTCACAGGATCCACTGAAGTTGGTCGTCATATCGGTGAACTTGCTGGTAAACACCTGAAGAAAACAGCGCTTGAACTTGGCGGAAACAACGTCTTCGTCGTACTTGATGATGCTGATCTCGATCGTGCGGTCGAATCTGCTGTCTACAGCAAGTTCTATCACCAAGGTCAAATTTGTATGTCGACGAACCGAATTCTCGTCGCTTCTTCGATTCATGATGAATTCGTCGAGAAATACGTCGCTCGTGTAAAAGAGCTACAATACGGTGATCCATCACATGATCGGACACAAGTCGGACCGCTCATCAACCAATCACAAGTTGAACGAATTCTTGAAGATCTCGAGAAAACAAAAGCTGCGGGTGCAACCGTTCGTGTCGGCGGCGAAGCAAAAGATAACGTCATCGCACCTACTGTCGTCACTGGTGTTACGAATGATATGCCACTCGCTAAAAATGAAATCTTCGGACCGGTTGCTGTCATCATCCCGTTCGATACGGATGAAGAGGCACTCGAAATCGCGAACTCACTTCCATACGGATTGAGTGGCGCTGTCCATGGTTCTTCTATTGAACGCGCGACTGCCTTTGCGCTTGAAGTCGAGACAGGTATGATTCACATCAACGATCAATCGGTCAACGATGAGCCACATATGCCATTTGGTGGTGAAAAAGATTCAGGACTCGGTCGCTTCAACGGTGAGTGGGTACTTGAAGAATTCTCGACTGTCCAATGGTTGTCTGTCATGCACGATCGTCGTCAATACAAACCATTCTTCGAGTAATATATGAGTAGGGTTTTCCCCCTACTCTACATAATTTTGTTAAGGAGTGATTTCACATGCCGTTATTACGATTCGACGTCATTGAAGGACGTTCAGAAGAAGAGTTAAAAACGTTACTCGACACCGCACACGATGCGATGGTCGAAGCATTTGATGTGCCGGAGCGCGATCGTTATCAAATCGTGCACACGCATAAAGCGCATGAGATGGTCATTCAAGATACAGGACTTGGGTTTGAACGGAGTAAAGATATCGTCCTCATCAGTGTGACGAGTAAAACGCGGACGGAAGAGAAAAAACAACGTCTCTACCAATTACTCGCCGAACGCTTACAAGCAAACTGTGGACTCGCACCGACTGATTTGATGGTTTCGATCGTTGAAAATGATGCAGCCGACTGGAGCTTCGGTCTTGGCGAAGCACAGTTTTTAACGGGTAAACTATGATCGTCTGTCAGTAGAACAAAAAGGGAAGTATGTTATCGGTAATTTCCGGTAACATACTTCCCTTTTTTGTTCTTACTTCATTAAACAAGAGAGAACCTTCACATGACTTACTCCTTCGTTTCTTCCGCCTTCTCCCGTGGATTTTCCCGTTGCAACGGTGCTTTCCAACTAAATTGATCGGGTTCTGGAACGAAGTCAAGGCCCCCTGGATGGAACGGTTGGCAACGTAACAATCGACGCGTCGTCAAATAACTACCTTTTACCGCACCATGACGTTCAATCGCCTTCATCCCGTAATGGGAGCACGTTGGATAGAATCGACATGTAGCTGGTTTCATGGGAGAGATGACTTTTTGATAAAAACGAATTCCTCCCATTAAGACACGCTTCATACTGTCCCTTCTTTCATCTTTTTTTCTAGTGTAACGCATCTGTCCATCATTTTCAGATGTTCTGCCTTATACTAAAAGCAGATTTAAAAGAAGGATGTGTTGAGATGAAGGCATTAACATTCCACGAATTCGGGAGTTCTGATGTATTACGCTTCGAAGACGTGCCAACGCCAACAATTATTGAACAGGAAGTTCTGATTGAAATGAAAGCGATCGGTCTGAATTTTGCAGACATCTATCGCCGAAAAGGAAACTACCATTTGGAAGGACAGCCCCCTATATTTTAGGTTACGAAGGTTCAGGCATCATCACAGCGGTTGGTTTAGCTGTTTCAACGTTCCACGTAGGTCAACGAGTTGCTTTTGCGGACGTTCCGCTTGCGAACGCTGAGTACGTCGCAGCACCCGTCGATAAATTGATTCCGCTTCCTGATGGTATCTCATACGAAACAGCAGCTTCTATCTTATTACAAGGGTTAACAGCGCATTACTTAACTCGTGATAGCTACCATGTCCAACCGAGAGATGTCGTCTTAGTGCATGCAGCCGCCGGTGGCGTTGGTCAGTTGTTGACACAGCTCATTCGTTTGCTTGGGGCAACTCCGATTGGATTGACGTCTTCTCCTGAGAAAGCACAGATTGCTAAAACTGCGGGCTGTGAATCTGTCTATTTATATTCCGAGAACTGGGTCGAGCACGTGCTCGCGCAAATTTCGGGTAAAGGGGTTGATGTGGTCTACGAATCCATTGGTTCTACCTTAATGGATAGTTTCCATGTGACAAAAGTCCATGGAACGGTTGTCTTCTATGGTATGGCAGGCGGTGATCCCGCACCTGTCGATCCACGTTTTTTAATGGATACGTCCAAAACATTAACAGGTGGCGACCTTTGGAATGTGTTAACGTCTTCTGAGGAACGCATCCGCAGATCGGGTGAGCTGTTTGATTGGATTTTATCTAGTCACCTTAACCTGTCCTCTCCGACAATTTTTGCTTTATCTGATGGAAAAGCAGCGCATGACTTTTTAGAAAGCCGACGTAGTACAGGAAAGTTACTGTTAATTCCTTAATCATTTTCTAGAGACGACTCTCCGTGAGTCGTTTTTTTGTGTGAAATTGGAATTATCGATTGATTTTTTATAATGAAGAGAGTAAAGTAAATCTCATCAAAACCTAAAACTCAAATTAGTTTTGAGTTTTAGAAAGGGGATTTGTATTTATGTTTCGCTCAGAATGGAAGAAATTGAAGAGTCCGATGATGATCGTCGTTATTCTCGCCCTCATTCTCGTACCGTTTCTTTACAACTCCATCTTCTTATCTGCATTCTGGGACCCGTACGGTCGTACAGAAGATATTAAGGTAGCTATCGTCAACGAAGATCAGGCGACAAAGTTTAAAGGAGAGAAAGTCGACATCGGGGATCAATTCGTCGATAAACTCAAAAAAAATGATGATTTTGATTGGCAGTTCTTGTCTCAGGATAAGGCCGAGAAAGAATTGCGTGACGGAAAGGTCTACATGACAGTCGTCATTCCAAAGAATTTTTCTAAAAATGCAACGACACTACTCGATGATCACCCGAAGAAGATTGAGTTAGAATATTACTTGAATCCAGCGAAAAACTACTCGGGAACACAAATTTCGAGTACTGCCGCAAAACAGTTAAACGAAAAAATCCGAAAATCCGTTACGAAACAATATAGTAGTGCTATATTCGGTGCGTTAAAGAAAATCGCAAACGGAATGGAAAAAGCGTCGGACGGTTCCTCTAAACTCGAGGACGGTAACCATAAAACAGCGGATGGCGCTAGAACACTAGCAACAAATCTTGGAAAACTCGCAGATGGCAGTCTGACACTGTCCGAAAAACTCGGGGAAGCGAATCAAGGTTCGAAAAAACTGAGTGATGGTGTCACGACACTCGACGAAAAGACCACCCTCTTCGCTCAAAAAACGGGTGAGCTATCTTCTGGATTGAACACACTCGATGAAAACAGTGGCAAGTTACAGGCAGGTGCCGCGCAACTTCAAGAAGGCGCAACAAAACTCAGCGGTGGCTCAACACAGGTACGCCAAGGGGCAGAACAACTGGCTGCGGGTACTGCTCAGCTTAATGAAAAAATTCCTCAGTTGACGGACGGATTAAATCAACTGGATGAAAAAGCACAAGCTGCGAATGCCTTTTTAACACAACTCAATCAAGATGCTGAACAGGCGAAACAGGACTTACGGGCTCGTCGCGAAGCACTTGAGGCAAACGTCGCTCAACTAAAAGAAGTTATTTCTGCTTCTGAACAGTTATCAGATGAAGAAAAACAAACATTACTCGGTTCTATTGGTTCATTAGAAAAAAATATTCAAAGTCTTGCTGCCCAAGAAGGTGCAATTGATCAGAGTCTTGCTCAAGCAACAGAAGCAACGAAGAAAATCGGTCAACTCGCCGCAGGTGGTCAGCAAGTCCAGTCTGCTGTATCGCAACTAAACGCTGGACAATTGAAGCTCGTCGATGGTGCGAAACAAGTCGAGTCTGGCGCACAACAATTAGCTAGTGGACAACAGACGTTCAATGAAAAACTCGGTCAGTATACTGCGGGTGTGCATAAAGCCGCAACAGGCGGTGCCCAACTAGCTGACGGCGCGAACCAACTGTCCGATGGTACACATCAACTTCAAGCTGGGGCTAGCGCGTTGAATAACGGATTAGGACAATTGGCATCTGGTTCTTCTACGATTACAGATGGTATCGGCAAAACGACAGAGGGTGCTTCAAAAATCGCGGATGCCAACACGAAACTTGAAGATGGAGCTAAAACACTGAAGGATGAGCTCAGCAAAGGAGCTAAAGACGCGACGGTCAAACCGACAAAAGAGCGGGATAATATGCTAGCAGAACCCGTCGTCTTAAAAGAACATGACTATTCGACGGTCAATAATTACGGTTCCGGTTTATCAGCTTATATCCTTAGTATTGCCTTGTTCGCAGGTGCCTTGATGTTCTCTTCGGTCTATCAGATTCGTCCCGAACATGGCGAGAGTCTGACATGGCGCTTCCTCGTCGGTAAATTATCACTTATCTTACCGATTGGCGCATTACAAGGTGTCGCAGCGGCCACAGCAATCGTCTATGTGCTGGATGCTGATGTCGCGAGTGTCCCTGCGCTCTATGGATTCGCTGCCTTGACAGGTATGACGTTCATTACCATTCTGTTCACGCTCGCGATGCTACTCGGTCGCGTCGGACAGTTCCTTGCCTTCTTACTACTCCTTCTTCAAATCGGTGGTAGTGGTGGAACGTTCCCTGTCGAAATGACGCCAGGGTTCTTCCAAGCGATTCACGCTTTCTTACCGATGACATATTCGGTCGGTGGATTCCGCGAAGCGCTTGGACTCGGTGTGACGGATGCCCTCGTATCCAATAGTCAAGTCCTTGCGACCATATTAGTCGTCGCATTAATCATCAGCTTCGTTGGAGGGCTCGGAGCCAAACGGATTCTACTCTCAACGAAAGCGAGACGAAAACAACATGACACAGTCTGATAAAGAAACTTTGATACTCGACTCAGCAATGGCTTGCTTTTCAGAACTCGGTTATAAAGGAACGACGATCGAGCGTGTCGCCCGACGCGCTCATGTCGGAAAACCAACCGTCTATCAATTGTTCGAAAGTAAACTCAATCTGTTTGAATCACTCGTAACACGTGTGTTGCAAGAGATGAAAGAAGAAGCAGAACGCGCTTACGTCGAACAGGCGACCGTAGAAGAAAATAAACAAGCAATGATCGACGCCATCGCCTATCATCAGCAACAACACTTATTCATTCTTCAAATCATCGAAGAAACACGCAACTTAAAATTACAAGAGATGCAGGAATTACGGATGCGGATTGAACGACATGTCGTCGAATATATCAAGACATTACTTGAGACTCGTCTTGCTCAAGACGATCGCGACATACCGGTCGATGTCACGGCCTTCTTGATCTTTCGAACGTATATCGCGTTGATTGCCGAATGGCCATCGATTGCGCGTCCACTTGAACTCGATACGATTCGACGTGCCATGTTGCGCGTTCTGTGAATAAAAAACCGCTGATCAATGGATCGGCGGTTTTTTATTATCCAATTCTTTTTCTAAATCACGTGCCGTTTGGCTAGATAAGACTGTTTTTTCATCCTTCAGCGTTCCAAATAACCAATCTCCTACCGGATTGGATACACCGAATCAATAATGTTCATTTTTGAAGTGATGTAACAGATGCGTCTTTTTCATCCATTTCCCAAAGCGTGTTCTCGGCTTTAGCGGAACATGCGCCACATAATGCTTCCACTCGTAAACAAGTAACATGACGATCAATCCACTCGCGGCTGCAGCTGTCGAGACGACAGATTGTGTCAGAAGATAGGTCAGAGCCGCAAAGAAACCAAGGTTCGGCAAGGAATACCAGACAGGTAAAAACAACAGATGCAGTTCATTCGGATGCGCATGATGATCGTAATGAAGTCGTTTCAACAATTTTCGTCCAAGCGCATTTTTAGGTGGTGGTAAATGGAACAAAAAACGATGCGTCAGGTATTCACTGAAACTAAAGACGATCAGTCCAAGACAAAAGAACAGTAAAATCGACCAATGAAACGGCTGAGCAAGGACATAACTACTGACCGCAATCAGTATTACGAGCATGATCAAAATATCCGGAAATAGAAAAAAACGGCGATAGATGTCTGACATAGATGCCCTCTCCTTTCTTTTTTCGTTACAGCGTCTAATCATACGTTCATTGATTCGTCATGTTTTTTTACTTCAAGTCGTGTAATCATTCTCACTCTTTCCCTTATACTAAATAGGGAATGGAGTGATGATCGCTTTGAGTTTATCGACCGGAATCATCTTCGTGTTACTCGCCTATACACTCATGTCGCTCTACGACATGTGGCAGGTATATCGGACAACTAGCAAGCTTTGGATGTTTGTATTATTTCTTGCAACATTGATCAGTCTCATCGTTGCCTTTTTTGTGGCCCCTGTCCTTGCGCTATTCTTTTACTGGTCACGCCATCCATTGAAACGAAACATCGGTATCGTGTTACTGATTGTCGTGTGCCTCATCTCAATTATGACGAAGCTATCTGCTTAATCGACTTCCTTCATGAACTACTCATGAAGGTTTTTTCATGTCCTACTACCGAAGAAGAGACGGCGCATCAACTCACGTTCCGGCATCTCCGTCGTATTGAGGACGTCTAAAAATGGTCGATCATCATATGAAAGCTTCAGGATTTCTGAACGGACTTGATCCTTCTCCCAATCAATGATTGCTACTGGGGCGATGGCTGTCTCCTGACATCCAAGTGCACCTGGATTAATAAAGAGTGTTTGTCCTGTCTCGACTTGTTGCGCTGGATGATGGTGACCGAAACCAATGATCCGCGCCTCACTTCCAGCAAACAGGACGGATAAGTTTTCTTTCGTTCCATCCACCGCTTGCTTTAACGGCTCTTCACCAATCTTCTTCGTCTTATCGGCATAAGCATAGTGCGTCAGGTGCATCGTTTGTTCCTGATGCATGATATTTAAGACACGCGGTAAACGTTCCAAATACTTTTGATTTTCTTGCGTCAACGTATCCGCAATCCATTGATGGTGCTCTTTCGCATGGCGGTAACTATCGGGATAGGTCTCCCCATGAATTAAAGCAAGGACACATTCATCATGATTCCCAGAAATCGTTTGAATATCAGGACGTTGCTTCAATAGATCAATGACTTCATTATGCTCTGGTCCAATGCCGACAAGATCACCGAGACAATAGACGGCATCGATATCTGGTTGTTGATCAAGATAGGACAATACTGCACGTAATGCTGATGCATTGCCATGAATATCTGTAAAAAGCATCACTTTCATGTAAACGCCTCCATTGTTGGTACATTAGGATTTCCCGGTGATACCGTGAATTCCTGTCAGATTTCAGGAAAAATAAATTGTCAGAAAATATTGATTATAAATCAAGAGCGTGTTAGGCTTAGAAAAATTCACAGAGAGGGGCACGATCGAATGATTCCGACGCAACAGCCATTTAACCAAGCCGGCCGACTGATTATTCTATGCATGAGGGACTGAAAACTTTTCCGATGATGAAACGGAAATGATTTTTGGGCCCTTCTTTCGATGCATCGAATGAGGCGCCCGCACAGAATGAGTGGCGCCTATCCCAAAAACGGATAGGCTTTTTTCATGGCAAAAAATAGAGATAGATAGAGAGGATGACAACGTTGAAAGAATATGCGATGGATCGAATGGTAAAAGTATCAGCTGGAATGGCAAATGCCGTTCTTGTAACACTTGGTGTCGGACTCCTGATTGAGACGCTCGGAAATCTTCTACATATCCAAATGCTACTGACGATTGGTGGTGTCGCAAAAGTACTACTCGCCCCTGCACTTGGTGCCGGTATTGCCTTTCAGCTCGGAGGAAACACACTTGTCCTGTTCAGCGCGATGATCGCAGCAACGATCGGTGGTGCCGCTCTTCAATCAACTGCTTCTGGACTCGTTCTTGTACCCGGTCAGCCGATCAGTGCGTTACTCGCAGCTGCCGTCGCTGTATACGTCGGAAAACGCATGACTGGAAAAACGAAATTTGACATGATGGTCATCCCGATGAGCGCTGTCCTTGCTGGCGGCGTGACTGGAATCGGTGCTGCTGCCGTCACGACACCACTCCTTACAAAATTCAGTGCCATGATCACAGCATCCGTTGAATCATCTCCAATCGCAACTTCTCTTGTCATTGCACTCATCTTTAGTGTCTTATTGATGTCTCCTGCTTCGTCCGCTGCACTCGCTATCGCTTTGCAACTTGATCCTGTAGCAAGTGCCGCTGCACTGATTGGCTGTTCCGCTCAATTCGTCGGCTTCACGTTGATGGCATACCGTCAGACGGATCCAGGTGGTTTGATTGCTTCATTCTTTGTAACACCTAAAGTACAATTCCCGAATATCGTTAAAAATCCACGTCTTGTCGTTGCACCGTTTCTCGCAGCGATGATTTCAGCTCCTGTCGCGACGCTTCTTCTCTCTTTGAAAGTACCGTACGAACTCGCAGGACTTGGATTAAATTCGATGATTGCCCCACTCAATATTTTCGTCAACCAAGGTCCTCAGGCGTTCCTCGTCTTCTTCTTGACTGGTGTCGTTCTACCTGGCGTCTTGACGCTCGTCTTCTATCGATTGACGACCGTCGCAGGGTGGACGAAGCGTGGCGATCTCCACCTCGAAATTCAATAAAACAATTTACCTCCCTTCCAACTATTCCTGATTGATTTCGGGAATAGTTTTTTAACGCAAAAAAATCGCTCCTTCGAAAAGGAACGATTTCGGTATGATTCTGACTGGGCTCGAACCAGCGACCTCTACCCTGTCAAGGTAGCGCTCTCCCAGCTGAGCTACAGAATCATGCTGTGTTGTTACTGGGTATGTTTTTATTATAGCAGCATATCGAAAAGTGTAAAGCCTTTTTAACAAAAAAATTTATCTTTTTTCAAAAAGATCTTTTCAAATAAAAACAGTTTTAAAGTTGCGGGTTCTATGAGTGTCTTCTACTATGTAAATAAGCACATATAAAAGAAAGGAGCGTTCATATGAACTTTTTAACCCGATTTAGTTTGAAGAACTCGGTTGCTGTCTTCATCATTGCAATCCTATTGATTTTAGGAGGCGTGTATTCCTTCTCACAATTAAAAGTTGATCAGTTCCCGGAAATCGAGTTTCCTCAGATTTCAATCGAAGCGGTTTACCCTGGTGCATCACCTGACGATGTCGATAAACAAGTCGTCTCAAAGCTTGAAACTTCCCTTAAAGGAATTGAAGGGGCTACCAAGCTAACAAGTTCTTCTTATGAAAGTATCGGTATCTTAAACATCGAATTCCCGTTCGATACCGATATGGATAAGGTCGAACAACAAATCGATGCTGCCATCCAAGATGCGAATATACCGGAGGAAGCAACGACGAAATTAAATCGTCTGTCCTTTGGATCGTTCCCGATCTATAATATCTCCTTCTTTAGCAAAGATGGCAAAGACATCGAAAAAATTCTAAAGGAAGATATCGAACCTGAACTTAATAAGATTCCAGGCATCAACAGCGTGTCGGTTGGTGGCTATAAGGATGATCTCGTTCAAATCACTGTCGATAAGGAGAAAGCGACGGAAGCGGGTCTCTCGCTCTCAAGCATCAAGGAACAAATCAATGGAAAGTATGTCTCGTTCCCATCTGGTCAGCTATCAGAAAACGATTCGAAAATTCCGATTCGCGTTGAGGAAAAACTAGAAAATCTAGATAAACTAAAAAATCTACAATTGACACCTGCTGCAGGTGCGGCTAGTTCATCAAATAACGGTCAAACAGGTGGTTCATCTGCTGGCGGTCCACCACAAGGTGCAACGCAAGGACCACCAAGTACAACAGGTGGAACAGCTGCAGATCAGGCGCCTGAACCTGCAGAACCGATTCGCCTAGAGGATATCGCAAAAATCGAAGCAGTCTCGCAACAAAGTGAAAAAACGCGTTACGATTTAAAAGATTCCTTATCGATGGCAATCACGAAAAAACAAGATGCCAATACAGTCGAAATCGCAGATGAAGTCACAAAGATCCTCAATAAATATGACGATCAAGTCGACTATACGATTGGGATCGATTCAGCGAAGGATATCGAGGAGTCCGTTGCGACACTCGTCAAAGAAGGATTACTTGGTGCACTCTTCGCATCACTCGCTGTACTCTTGTTCTTACGGAACCTCCGCGCGACGATCATCGCCATCGTCTCGATTCCATTATCATTACTCATCGCTGCTATCTTCTTGAACTGGCAAGATATCTCCCTGAACATCATGACACTTGGTGGGATGGCTGTTGCAGTCGGTCGTGTCGTCGATGATAGTATCGTTGTCATCGAAAACATCTTCCGGCGCGTCCGAAAATCCGAATCCGGTATGACGGATGAGATCATCGAACAATCGACAAAAGAGATTCTAAAAGCAATCACGTCATCGACGCTGACGACCGTGGTCGTCTTCCTGCCGATTGGATTTGTCGGTGGTATTACTGGTAAGTTCTTCTTACCGTTCGCTTTGACGATTATTTTCTCATTACTTGCTTCACTACTTGTGGCAATCACGATCGTACCGATTCTCGCGAAGTTTGCATTCAAAAAGGTACCAGCGGAAGAAAAAGAAGGAGTTCTTCAACGGTGGTACGGCAAGCTGATTGAAAAATCACTCTCGCACAAGGCGATCATCTTGGTCGTATCGTTCGTCCTTCTCGGTGGTTCCCTGGCGATCGTACCGCGTCTCGGCTTTACGTTCATTCCGAACGAAGCATCGAAGACCTTGACGGCATCGCTTGAACTTCCTGCTGCTACATCACTTGAAAAAACAAGTGACGTCTCATTTGAGATGGAAAAAATGTTCGACAAAGAACAAGCCATTGCTGACGTGACGACTTCTGTCGGAGCGCGTGACTTTACGACAGGCTTACGTCTCGATAATAAAGCAAGTTACTTCTTGAATCTAAAAGACGGCGTAAACGTCGAGAAAACGATCAAATCACTTGAGACACAGATGGAAGACATCGCTCAAGACGAAAACGTCGATGTCAAAATCAGTGTGGCTGAACTATCGACAGGTGGTCCTCCATCGAATAACAACGTCGATGTCGACTTGTTCTCGAACGACCTCGAAGCCCTTCAAGAAGCGGCAAAACTCGTCGAGGATAACATGTCGCAAAATAATGATTTGAAATATATCACGAACAACTTCAGCGAAAAACAAAAGCAGTATCTCGTAGAAATCGATCCTGAGAAAGCAAGTGATCGCGGACTATCTGGTTTCCAGATTCTCGGTACCGTTAACGATCAAACGAAGCCAGTCACGGTCGGAACGCTCAATCTCGACAATAAGGATCAAGACGTACAATTATCTTATGAAGAAGGACTCGTCTCGAAAGAAGATCTCGAAGACGTCCAACTCTTCTCAGCAAACGGTCCTGTCGCTTTGAAAGATGTCGCGAACGTCAATGAAGTCGAGACCTTCACATCGATTCAGAAACTCGACGGAAAAGTATATGCTCGCGTATCTGGACAAGTCAAAGGAGACGACGTTCAAAACGTATCAAATGCCGTAAAAGCTGACGTCGAAAAAATCGATTTACCAGACGGTGTCTCACTGACAAGTGGTGGCGGAAATGACGATACGGTTGAAATCTTCCAATCACTCGGAATTGCGATCGTCGTTGCAATCGGACTTGTTTACCTGACAATGTTGATTACGTTCGGAAAAGCTCGGATTCCATTCATCATCTTGTCCTCTCTGATCTTTGTTCCGATCGGTTCACTCGTCACGCTCTTCCTTGCGAATGAACCATTGTCTGTCAGTGTCATGATCGGCTTCTTGATGTTGATCGGAATCGTCACCACGAACGCAATCGTTCTCGTAGACCGCATCGGTCAAAACGTCGGACGTGGTATGCCGATTCGCGAATCATTGATTGAAGCTGGTAAAACGCGATTACGCCCAATCCTGATGACCGCATTTGCAACAATCATGGCATTGGTACCACTCGCATTAACCACTTCTTCAGGAACATTGATCTCAAAAGGTCTTGCCTTGACGGTCATCGGTGGATTAACGACCTCTACGTTGTTAACACTTATCATCGTTCCTGTCGTCTATGAATTGTTCTTCTTCAAAAAAGCAAAAAAAGAACGTACGACTAAGTAAATGCACATGAAAAGGAGCCTATCGCGATCCAAGTGATAGGCTCCTTTCATTCTATAAGACCTTACGACTCTAACTGTTCATCCGTTCGTTCCAACGTACCATCATGTTGCGCCACTAATCCGTCGAGGACGGATGGTTCAAACTCTTCACCGATCGCAATGATTCCTGTTTGTCCAGGCGGAATGACACCGAGTGTTCGTTTGAATGTTTCTTGAATTTCTTGATTTTCCTTCATGTCTTTCGATCCACCAATCAGCATACCCGTCATCGAACCAAGTAAGATGCCGAATGAGCCTCCTAGAATACCTACCGCCATTCCAATTAACGACCCTTTGACGGCGCGATTCGATCCACTTAGGTCTACAGCATCTTCAAACGAAAAAGCACCATTCTCATTTCGCTTGATGACGGCAATCTGTTCGAAATCGACTTGACCTCGCGCATGATATTTCTTCAATTCACTGAACACTTGATAGGATGTCGCTTCTTCTTTGAACGTAAACGTCATAATGTGATGTTTCGCATCTTTTTTTGCTATTCGTTCCACCTCTTTCACCTGAGACGAATAACCGACTAAGCCAACATCCTCTATTTACCATGTTTTTAAGGAGTCGAAACCTTTACTGGTTTCCATGGTGCGAGGTGGAAATACTCCTCCATTGTTAATCCACTGACTTTTAGACGAGCGGCAAGCGTTGCTCCGACATACCGATAGTTCCAGCTCTCATACGTATACCCCGTCCAAGATTCTTTACCAGATGGATAGCGGAGATGGAAACCGTAGCGGTGAGCATTCGCAAACAACCATTTTGCCTCTTTTGTTTTGGAAAAGCTAAACGTGGCGTATTTTGTTGAATCAGCGCCTCCGATATCAAACGCAAGACCTGTTTGGTGTTCACTTTTCCCAGGTTCTGCACTATACGTACTCGCCTTCTCATATCCATCACGCGCAACATATTTATCAAATAACGTTTTTTGATAGGCATAGGAGCGATATGTACTAAACGCAACGAGCGTAATTCCCTCTTTTTTAGCCGCTATACGCATTTTCTCAAACGCTGCTCTTGCTTGTTGATTCTCACCAGGAGCGTACGTCGCGCGGAGCGCTAAGTTCTTATTCGCGATGAGGGTCTTACCGATCCGTTTCCCACCGATTTGTTCATCCGTCAGTAGATACTTCGTACTCGCATAACCAATCTTCGTACCATATTGTACTTTTGACCATGTACCGACTTTCGACAGTTCCGTCACATAGATCCCCGTCGGAATAACCGCAAGACTCGGTTGATCAATCGATGCTCCTTTACGCAAATGAAGAGATGTCTTTGCTTGCCGATAAGTAGAAGTCGATGCTTCGACTGTTGGTATATACACTGATGTACAGGCCGCTGTTAATGTCAACGTCGTGATGAGTGTCGTGATGTATTTCATGAATCGTATATCTCCTTTAATACATGTTCTAATCTGCATCCATATTTTAGATTAGAATACCATTCTTTTTTTCAAACAGGGTTCTTTCGGAATGCTTGTCATGAAAATGAAGTAATTCTGAAGTTTTCTAAATGTAGCTTAAGGACGAATTACAATGGGTAAATAACGATGTATGCGTTTTCGAAACATGATTCTGATGTAGAAAGGAGTAGCGTACGTGTCACTTTGGGAATGGATTTTCAGTATTGGTAGCATCTGCTGGATTGGTGAGATGGTTCGTTTTCGGAATCGCTCCGAGTCTAAGTCAGGGGCAGCAGAACAAGTGAGTTTTTATTTGATTTTCCTTGTCCTAAGCGGAACGATCGTCTGCGCTTTCCTCTTTGCGAATGAAACCGTTTCTTCTATCATGCGCATCTTTTCATGCATTTTATTATGGTGTGGTGTTTCCTTACGTCTATGGGGAATTCTCCACTTAAAGCAACAGTTCACTCGTCATGTCGTCGTGGCGTCGGGTGATCAGCTCGTCAGTAGCGGTCCCTATCGCTTTTTACGTCACCCGTTATATAGTGGATTGTTGTTGATTACGATGAGCTTCCCCCTGTTCACCGGTCAGTTCGGACTTTTCATTCTCTCTGGACTTCTGATGTTCATTTTCTTGCTCTACCGGATTCGAATCGAGGAAGCGATGTTAACGAAAGGTTTTGGACCTGCCTATACAGTATGGGCTGCAAAACGCAAACGATTGATTCCATTCATCTACTAAAGGAGAAGTGATTCATTTGAAGAAACGCGCAATTGTCATTGGAGCAGGTCTAGCTGGTATGTCTGCCGCCATTCGTTTAGCTGGAGATGGTTATGCAGTCACAATGCTTGAAAAGAATGCAAACGTCGGAGGGAAACTGAATCAACGTAGTGGAAAGGGATTTACTTTCGATACCGGTCCTTCCATCTTAACGATGCCTTGGGTACTCGAACAACTCTTCTCAAGCGTTCATCGTAACTTGGATGATTACTTAGAAATTGAGCGCATTGAACCACAATGGCGTACATTCTTTGAGGATGGAACAAAAATCGATGTCAAAGGTGACTTACCTGGAATGCTTGAAGAAGTCGAACACGTCTCGTCACGGGCTGATTTCGTTGAATTGTTCCGGTATTCCAAACAAATGTACGACTTGTGCCTCGACAGTTTTTATAAATACAGTCTCGAAGATTTAAAGGACTTAAAAAAATACCATACGATGTCTGATTTATTAAAGATGGACCCGATGAATACGGTCGCGACCGGAACAAAGAAACATCTCAATGATCCGTATCTCGAACAGCTGTTCAACTATATGGTCATGTATGTTGGTTCCAACCCGTATCAGGCACCTGCTGTCTTCAATCAGATGATTTACGTTCAAATGGGACTCGGCATCTATTATGTCAAAGGTGGTATGTACCAAATCGCGCGTGCCATGAAACGGTTGCTTGATGAGCTCCGTGTCACGGTTCATCTCAACTCACCCGTTGAACAAATCGTCCTTGAAAATAAAAAAGCGGTGGGCGTCTTATCAAACGGAACGTTTCATGCAGCCGACATCGTCGTTTCAAACCTTGAGGTCATCCCGACTTACGAACGGATCGTACCGGAGAAAAAAGCCCGGAAACAGGCAAAAAAATTACAAGCGTCGTTTGCCCCTTCCGTTTCAGGTCTTGTCCTACTGCTCGGTGTAAATCGTGAGTATCGCGGGCTAGCGCATCATAATTTCTTTTTCTCGGAAAATCCAGAGCGTGAATTCGCCCAAATGTTCAAAGAAGGTACCCCTCCTGAGGATCCGACGATTTACGTCGGAGTCTCGTCAAAATCCGATGCCTCCCAAGCTCCTGAAGGGAAGGATAACTTATTCGTCTTGACACACGTTCCACCGCTAACACTTCAAAAAGGTGAGGTCAACTGGGATGCGTACCGTGAAGTCGTTCTCGATAAACTGGAGCGGATGGGACTTCATGGACTTCGAGAATCGATCGAGTTTGAATATCGCTTTACCCCAGAAGATTTGAAGGAATTATACGGTCCAAACGGTGGATCGATTTATGGTGTCGCAGCCGATCGGAAGAAAAATGGTGGATTCAAGATTCCATCGAAGAGTGACTTGTACGAAGGACTTTATTTCGTCGGTGGTTCGACACACCCAGGCGGCGGTGTACCGATGGTCACATTGTCCGGTCAACTGACGGCTGACTTGATCCGAAAACATGAAGGTGCTGTTCCTACACCTTAAGATTTCTCCAATTAAAAAAGAGACGGAAACTGATTCACGCATCAGTTCCGTCTCTTTTTTAATTTGTATTCGTCAAAAGTGGTACGACGTGAATGTCCGCCTTTTCTCCTGATTTCACATCCATTCGACATACGGCTGGCATCGATAAGGACTTCCAAAATGCGTAATCGAATGTCGGATCAAATGTTTCTAAGAGTAGCACCATGATATTTCCATGTGTTCCAAGAACGACTGTTTCGTCAGGATGCTTCTCCACTAGTTCGTCGATGAATGGTCGAATGCGTTGCGACGCTTCGTTGTTCGTTTCGCCTCCATACGGATTTTCATTCGGATGTTGCCATACATATGTGACCGCTCCTTGAAAATCGTCAAGCTCTCCCGGTGCCAACAATCGCTCTCGTAGTTCCTCTACCTCAATGATTGGTTGTTGACGTGCCTCCGCGAGCGGTGCAATCGTCTCGATTGCCCGTCGATACGGGCTGCTGTAGAATCTGTCGATTGGAATTTCTTGAAAGGTTTCAAGTAAACGTATCGCATCTGCCTGTCCTGTATCGGAAAGTGGACGTGCTCTCTCATCTGTTGAGTATGTCGAATGTGCGTGCCGTACGAAATAGAGTGTCGTCATGTTTTGAATTTCCCCTTTATTGGTGTGTCCAGCGGTATCCGATTCCGCGAACTGTTTCCAGATGCTGTTCAATCGGAAAACCGCAAACACGTAGTTTTTCTCTTAAATGTCTGATATGCGAGTCGATCGTCCGCTCGTCTACAGCCGCTTCCGCTCCCCATAACATCGTCGTTAGTTGATCGCGCGTCCAAACACGTCGTGGAGAATCTAAAAATACACCTAACAACTCAAACTCCGTCTTCGTTAACGAAATCTTTTGTTGGAGGTAACTACAACGATAGCTTTCCCGGTCATAGGATAGACTATCGTACTGTTGCTGTAATAAAACTTCCATTCGTCCGATCAGTTCCCCTTCTTGAATCGGTTTTGATATGTAATCATTCGCTCCTACTTCTCGTGTCCGAATGATGTCTTCCCGTTGATTCCGCGCCGTAACCATTAAGATCGGGATGTTAGAGTGTTCTCGAATGAGACGACAACATGTCCAGCCATCCATATCCGGCATCATGACATCTAGTAAAATCAGGTCGAATACGCGCTGACGGCAGAGATCAAGAGCTTGTTGCGCAGAATCCACAAGCTGACACGTGTACCCATACGGCTGAATATACAGTTTGAGCAGTTCAAGCATTCTTGGTTCATCATCTACGATCAATACATGCGGCATTTTATTTCTCCTTCCACTGCAGTGTCACTTGTGTTCCATGTCCAAGTTGACTCTTGATGTTCAATTCTGCTCCATGTGTCTGAGCAATTGCTTCAACGATGGAGAGTCCGATTCCAGTTCCTCCATGTTTTCGAGAACGAGATGCTTCCGTTCGGTAGAGCCGTTTCGTTACATGAGGTAAAGATTCTGCAGCGATCCCTTCTCCTGTATCTTCGATTTGAATGAAAACTCCTACTGCGTTGACACCATAACGAACGGTGATTTTTCCCGACGTCGTATGTCGCCGTGCATTTTCAATGATATTCACGATCATCTGACGGAGCTGCTGAGCGTCACCCATCACTTCTATTCGCTCACCTTCTATCTCGAACGAAACATTTTCTTGTTCGATGTCCAGGCGCATCAATCGTATCACTTGATGAATCAAGTCTTCGACATCGACAGGTTTTCGTTCCATCATAAAAGCATTGGCATCAATGCGTGCTAACCAAAATAATTGCTCAATCCATTCATTCATTTGCTGACTTTCTTCTCGAATGATCGTAATGTAGCGTTGTTGCTCATCCGGCGTCAACGTTTGACGTTCGAGAATGTCCGCGTATCCCTTTATATATGTCAATGGTGTTCGTAGTTCATGAGATACGCTTGCTAAAAATTCGGATCGTTCCCGATTCAAAAAATCGAGATCTTGTTTTAATTGCTGAATCGAACGCGCCAATTGTCCCAGTTCGTCTTGTCGATCAATCGGCAACGCTCCATCTTCCCCATCTAATAGACGTGCCGTCGCTTTTTCCATTTGAACCAGCGGACGAGAGATGAGCCGGGTCGTCCAAATGCTTGCCGCACCTGCTAATAAAAGTGCGAGCAGACCCACTTGGAAAAACTGCTGTTTCAACGGATCAAGTACGTGATCCACGATTGCTTTAGAAGCGAACATGAAGACATGACCCCGATGTTTCCCGTCGATGGTAATGGGACTGTCCGTCATTAAAAAGTCACGCATCGTCACGATTTTTCCTTGTTGACGGTAATCGAAATCCGTATGCTCTAGCACACTTTTCATCTCATTCGACAAAGGTCGTGACGCTTCGAGTCGTTTTCCATCTGCATCAGTGATCACCACAGTAAACGATGAATCTGCTTCCATCATGCTGACATGGCGCATCGTCGTTTGGTCATAGGAATCGACAAGGACATCACGATGGGTATTTCCTCGGTTCAGTAAACCGTCCACTACTTCCTGCGTTCGTGTTTGAGACAACTGATAATACAACGTCCCAAACAACACACTGCCACAAATTAAAAATGCCGCAAGCACGATTCCTCCGACCGAGTATGAAATACGACGCATGACATTTCCTCCCTTTCTCTTCACTATTAGTATAGCGAAAAAAACACGATCGACGCTGACAAACGAAACTGTCACCTCATCTGCACACGATTTGCACATACGCTGGGTATAATAAAAAAGACTAGTGAATTCAGGAGGGTTTTATTATGAAAAAATCATTGACGTTAACCGCACTGGCTCTTAGTTCTACGCTTTGGCTCGGTGCATGCGGATCCGCTTCAAATGACGAAGGAAGCAATAGCGACTCACACGACATGTCTCATGGAGATATGATGCATTCGAGTGATGGAAAGATACCGTCTGGTCTAAAGGAAGCCAGTGATCCGACTTATCCGAAAGGAAGCAACGTCACGTTGACGACGAATCATATGGATGGAATGAACGGAGCTAAAGCAACGATTGCGGGAGCTTATGATACCGTCGTCTATGCGATTAGTTACAAACCGACCAATGGTGGAAAAATGGTGAAAAATCATAAATGGGTCATTCAGGAAGAACTCGATCCCGTTCCAACTAAGCCACTACAAGTTGGTGATGAAACGACTGTCAAAGCGGATCATATGAAGGGTATGGATGGAGCTAAAGCGACGATTGACGAAGTAAAAGAAACGACTGTTTATATGGTGAACTATGAACCAACGGACAGTGGAGAGATGGTGAAAAATCATAAATGGGTCACAGAGGATGAGATAAAGAAATAATAAAAAAAAGCCCGCTTTTCCTTTAAAGGAGAAGCGGGCTTTCGGTATGATTCTGACTGGGCTCGAACCAGCGACCTCTACCCTGTCAAGGTAGCGCTCTCCCAGCTGAGCTACAGAATCATGTTTGCAGTACGTTATGTACTTGCTAGGACATGTATTAATATATCAAGAAACTAAAAGGTTGACAAGTCTTTTTCCGAAAAAAATAAAAAAATTTAAATGGGGGAATCAACCCCGCTTCCCCCATTTTGAATGACTTACAGGAAGGTTGATACTCGATCAATCGGTAAACGTAGTGCCGGACGTTTTTTCGCATCTTCAACCGCTTTTCCGACAGCAATTAACATGACCGGTACATACCGTGACTCGGTGATGAACGTTTCTGCAAAACGTTGATGATCAAATCCCCCCATTGCGAGTGTTGATAATCCACGCGCTTCTGCCGCAAGCATCAATTGCATCGCAGCAAGGCTCGCATTCGACATAGCCGCGTCGCGACCATACGCCTCACTTTGATAAGCGCCTTCTACCTGTGCCTTGATCGAATCAAACAGATCCTCTGTCATGCCACCTGCTTCTACTGCTGGACCGTACACCGAATTGTAGTTTCGATTAGCTTGAACATCACCTAAGATCGCAATGACTGCTGAAGCCGAAGTGATAGCCGGCTGATTGTATGCGATCGGTGCAAGCTGCTGCTTCGCTTCTTCCGAATGAAAGACCGTGAAATGCCAGTGTTGCAAATTCCAAGCACTCGGCGCGGCTGTCGTCCATTCTAATAGTTCTTCTACTTCCTGTTTTGAAAGCTTGAACGTTTCGTCGTAATGACGAACGGAACGTCTTTCTGTTAAGACACGGATTGTATCAAGTGTTGCCTGTGTCATGTGTAAATCCCCCTTATCATTATCAGATTATTTAGATATCGTAGCATGTCTCTTTTTCATTGTCCTCTATCAGTACTTCAAATGAATTAACTGTTATAAAACAATAGTTGACATTAAACTTCTGTACTAATACAATAAAATCAAGAAAAAAAATCATTGCGTTTACTTTGAAGGAGGAAAAACACATGGAACAACCCCTTTATCAAGAAGCATCTGCTGCATTCTATCGTGAGCTTCCCGTCAAGACGTGTGCCCATTGCGGAAAAGAGATGGATGAACAATGTGAATCCTATCAAACGGAATGCGATGAGTGTGCTGTAACAGAACACTAATAACACATGAAACAATCACTTACTTAGTGGTTGTTTTTTTATTTCTTTTAAACTCTTTCTAAATAAATCGATATTTTTTAGAAAAATCGATTTTCCGTCATCTTTTTGTCATCTGTTTGTTACAAAAGAAACAGTCAGAATGTTACATTATCTGTATATGATATTTTTTGACAAAAGGAGCGACAGACAACGATGGATCCATTTACCTCAAGCCACGCTAGTGAACTCGGTCCACGACCGCGTACAAAAAAAAGAAAGTTTTTCCCTCGATTTTTCTTACTTCTCACACTTGTTTTTCTCGGAGTTGGGGGATATGTCGCTTATCGATACGTATTTACTCCTGAACAGCAATCCATTACGACAGGTAAATCCATTACTGAAGTACCTGTCGTCAATATGGAAAAAGCACGCGTGGAAAAATGGAATGGTGTGACGAAAAAAGTCGCTTATTTAACATTCGAGGATGGTCCATCCGTATTAACACCGGACTTACTTCGAACATTGGATCAACTTCAGACTCGTGCCACTTTCTTTTATCTCGGATCACAAGTAGATGCTTTTCCGCAAGAAGTCAAAGCTACTGCTAAAGCTGGACACTATATCGGATTACACGGGGAAACACACGATTACGATACATTATACGAAAAAGGAAAGTATGTCTCAGAGATGCAAAGTGTTCAGAAGAAAATCCATGAGTTGACGAAGCTAACACCACATTTGACACGACCACCTTATGGCTCTGATCCCGGCATCACGAAAAAAATGGCATCTGCCATTCATTCAGCAGACTTCCGTGTGTGGGACTGGTCAATCGATTCAATGGACTGGTATTACAAAGATAGTGCAAAAGAAGTAGCGAATACGGTTATTCGGCGAGCAGAGCGTCCGTTTGAAATCATACTCTTACATGAACAACCACAAGCCATCAAGGCACTTCCAGCCATTGTTGCCGGACTTCAGAAAAAAGGCTATCAATTCGCGATTTATGATGAAGATTTCCATATTCCGTACAACTTCGCGCAACACTCGAATTTATAAGGAGTTACTATCCAGATGGAAAAAACATTCGTAGCAATACTGTTCCTGTCGAGCTTCGGACTCGCTGCCTGTTCCAACGATTCACCAGCCTCTCTTCATGAACAGCTAGAGCAACAAGTCAAAGATGAAGAGAAAGCATTCACGCTAGCTGATCAACGTGCTCGTAAGGACGAAATTTCAGTTAATACGTACCAAGCCGTTCTTGATGCAGGTGCTGAAGAAATCAAACGCTCTCAAAATGAACGAGAGGAATTAGAAGCCTTAAATGACGAACGGCTT
Organism: Exiguobacterium sp. UBA5002; assembly: GCF_002396765.1. Classification (NCBI taxonomy): domain Bacteria; kingdom Bacillati; phylum Bacillota; class Bacilli; order Caryophanales; genus Exiguobacterium; species Exiguobacterium sp. UBA5002. The sequence continues at coordinate 71,792 of NZ_DGYQ01000045.1, read as the reverse complement.
GCTTTATTGAAACAAGAAGAAACGTTACGTAAAGAAACATACGCTGCACTTGATCTTGAAGAATTGCAGGATGCTGTCAACCAACTTGATGGTAAAGCAAAAACAGAAGGAACTGCCTTAGTAGCAATCATCAAGGAACGCCAGCAGACGTTTCAAACGTTCTCGAAAACGTATCGACAAGCGATGGACGCCGAAAAGAAAGTGCTTTCACGCTTGACGAAAAAACCGGATTTCGTTAAGATTGATGAGTCAACAGCGGATTTAAATCGTTTAACACGGAAAGCTACCGCGTCATTAAAGAAGTGGAATGCACTGACCGTTCAGTATAATCAAACGAAAACCCGGCTGTATCGTTTGCTCGACACATCAACTCAATAAATCACACAGGTTGCAACCAAACCCTGTCCAAAAAACCTGGACAAGGCCCCGTTGCAACCTTTTTTGTGTGGTTTTTACTAAAAATGGAGGGAAATTATTCATGCATCGCTCAAAAGCCACTTTATTCGTTCTCATCGGCGCTATCAGTTATGGTGTCCTCTCAACGATCGTCAAACTCGCTTATGCCGCTGGATTCAACTCAGCAGCCGTTTCAGGTAGTCAATTTTTCTTCGGCTGGCTCATGATTTTCGGACTTGCCTTATTTACGAAAAACCTTCGTCTCGATCTCAAAACAGCTGGTCTTCTCATGCTGATTGGTATTTCAAGCGGTACAACCGGTTACCTCTATTACCAAAGTCTTCAGACCGTATCGGCATCCGTTGCGATCATTCTCTTATTCCAATTCACTTGGATTGGTGTCATCATTGATGCTCTCGCATTCAGACGCTTACCTACTCGCGCGCATTTCCTGTCCGCGATTCTACTGATTGGCGGAGCCATTCTTGCGAGTGCGGCTTACTCGAGCCCACTCGACCTGCGTGGAACATTATTCGGTCTTGGAGCTGCTGTTAGTTTCTCGATTTTCCTACTCGCTAGTGGACGCGTTGCCAATCATCTACCTGTCATCAAGAAAAGCTTCTATATGATGACAGGTGGTCTTGCTTTTGTCATGATCATGTATCCACCGACAACGTTCTTGTCGTCTGCGAACTTCGAAAATGGACTTCTGTTATACGCGATTCCGCTCGGTCTATTCGCGTTGATTTTGCCACCACTCTTATTTGCTGCGGGTGCGCCTCATCTTTCTCCAGCAAGTGTCTCTCTGCTTGGAGCGGCTGAACTACCGACAGCTGTCATCTGTTCCGTTTTAATTTTGGATGAACATCTGGTGAGTTCTCAATGGATTGGGATCGTCATTATCTTGATCGGAATCTTTTATCCAATCTATCGCTCAAGCAAAACAGCGCCTGTTGCGAACGTACAGCAAAACGACCTTTCCTGAGCTCAGGAAAGGTCGTTTTGCTGTACTTCTGTCGTTTCATCGCATCCGCAACGAACTCGACGTCCGTGCCGATGATGATTTGCACGCTAGTCGCCCCCATCTTCATGACACCTTTTGCTCCAGCCGCTTTAATCGCTGCTTCGTCAATGATGTTTGGATCTTTGACTTGAAGACGTAAACGTGTCGCACAATTGTCAATCGACGTGACATTTTCTGTTCCTTTCAATCCAGCAAAAATTTGAGCTGCTTGTTGCTCATATTTATCGTCTGAATCTGTCAAAACGACTCCCGTGTCTGTGACGAGCGATTCATCTTCGCGACCTGGTGTCTTCAGATCAAATTTTGTGATCATGAAGTAGAACAGGAAGTAGTAGACGACCGCGAACGCGAGACCAACCGGGATGAGAAGTAATGGTTTTGTGGCAATCCCGAAGTTCAAGGCATAATCAATAAAACCAGCCGAGAAGGAGAAGCCATGTAAAATACCGAGTAAGTTAACGATGGCCATCGATAGACCTGTTAAAACCGCATGAATGACATATAAAACAGGTGATAAGAACATAAACGAGAACTCGATTGGTTCCGTGATACCTGTCAAGAAGGACGTCAATCCAAGACCAATCATCGCTCCAGCAACTGCTTTTCGATTTTCCTTACGCGCAGCCATGACGATCGCAAAAGCTGCAGCCGGTAAGGCGAACATCATGATTGGGAAGAAGCCTGCTTGATAAATCCCAGCTGTCGGATCTCCAGCGAAGAAGCGCGCGATGTCACCGTTCGCGACCGTACCATCTGCTTTTTCATATGAACCGAAGACGAACCAGAAAATATTATTTAAGACGTGGTGTAAGCCGACAGGAATCAAGAGGCGGTTAAAGAATCCAAACAGAGCAGCGCCTCCTGCACCGAGACCAACCATCCATTCACCAGCACCATTGATGCCTTGCTCGATGAACGGCCAGACATAACCAAAGACGAAAGCAAGTACGAGCATGACCGCTGATGTAATGATTGGAACGAAACGACGGCCACCGAAGAATGCCAACCAATCCGGTAACTTAATGTTATAGAACCGATTGTATAGAAGTCCTGCGACGATACCCGCGATGATTCCACCGAATACCGCCATATTAACGGTCGAACCGAGTGTCGCCTGATTCGCGATCGAACCAAGTGTCGCTCCGTCGACCTTAGTCGAGGAATCATTGACGATCGCCGCGATCGCATCATACTTCGCCTGAATCTGTGCGCTGGAATAATCCTTGTTCATCGAGTCGACGCCATTTTTTAAGACAAGATACCCGATGGCCCCAGCAAGACCCGCTGCTCCACTCGCATCGATCGATAGACCAATCGCGACACCAATGGCAAAAATCAATGGCAGGTTATCAAAAATAGCCCCTCCTGCTGCTACCATCAACGGAATATCAAGCATATCCGCCGAACCTAACCGGAGCACGATTCCCGCAGCCGGTAGTACTGCGATTGGTAACATCAAGGCTTTACCAATTCGTTGTAGAAACTGCAACATACCTTTCACCCTTTCCTGAATAAAACGATAATGACAGAACAATGTAAACGCTTTTACGTTGTTTATTATTCCACATAAACAACTAAATGACTAGACCTTTATACAAATTATTTCTCATCTTTTTAGTTGATATAAAATTTCATTATAGCAGACACTAAAAACCGGACTAGAGCGATTACTCAGTCCGGTTTTTCTATTTAATTTCAACGGTCTTAGCGGCGATTTGTATCTTCGAAATTTTGTTGGACGTTACCGACTGTTTTCTTCGCCTCGCCTTTTACTTGATCTTTTTTACCTTCACGTTCTGTTGATTTATCGCCTGTTGCTTTCCCGAGCGCTTCTTTCGCTTTACCTGCTACTTTATCGACGAGACCATCTGCTTTTTTATTGAGACCACTGTTGTTTGACATAATCATTACCCCCATTTAAAAGTTTTTTTTGCGATAGTTGTCTGTTCCCTTGTCACTGATTTTCAAACTTTTCTTTAATCAAAATCGACACTTTCCTAAACAAAAACAACAGTGAACATCTTGTCCGCTGTTGTTTAATCTAAAGCTATTCTTTTTATTGGGCGACGGAAACGCCTAATACTTGTTCAATCCGTTCGAACGCCCAATCCAACTCTTCTTTTGTAATGACGAGCGGTGGTGCAAATCGAATGACTGTCTCATGTGTTTCTTTACAGAGCAAGCCTTTTTCTTTCAACGCTTCACAATATGGTCGCGCTGCTTCTGTCAACTCAACACCAATGAATAATCCACGACCACGTACTTCTTTGATCATCGGGTTGTTGATTTGTTTTAGTTTCTCCATGAAGTACGTACCGAGTTCGAGTGAACGTTCCGGTAACTTTTCGTCTTCTAATACTTCAAGTGAAGCAATCGAGACGGCACACGCAAGTGGATTACCACCAAATGTCGAGCCGTGTGAACCTGGATTAAAGACAGAAAGGACATCTTTATTCGCGGCAACACACGAGATTGGGAATACACCACCACCCAGTGCTTTACCAAGAATGTACATGTCTGGTGTTACCTCGTCCCAATCAGAAGCAAACCATTTACCGGAACGACCGAGTCCAGACTGAATCTCATCCGATACGAGCAACACATTCTGCGCACGACAAACTTCTTGTGCGTCTTTTAAGAAACCATCATAAGGAATTAAGATGCCCGCTTCGCCTTGAATCGGTTCCAAGATGAATGCCGCTGTATTTTCAGTGATCGCCTGTTTTAATGCCTCAAGATCGCCATATGGAATCGTCTTGATTCCAGGAAGAAGCGGTCCAAATCCCCGTTGGTATTCTGCTTCCGTCGACATCGAGACGGCTGTCATCGTCCGACCATGGAAGTTTCCTTCACAAACGATGATTTCAGCATCACCTGGAATTTGTTTGACTTCATATGCCCAGCGTCGTGCTGCTTTTACTGCTGTCTCGACAGCTTCCGCACCTGTATTCATTGGTAACACCATATCTTTACCCGTCAATTGTGCTACTTTTTCATAGAAAAAGCCAAGTTGATCATTGTGGAAAGCACGTGACGTCAATGTAATCTTGTCTGCCTGACGTTTTAAGGCGTCGATGATCTTTGGATGACGATGTCCTTGATTAACGGCTGAATAGGCACTCAGCATATCCATATAGCGACGTCCTTCAGGATCCGTAACGAAGACACCCTCAGCCTCTGAGATGACGATTGGGAGTGGATGGTAGTTATGTGCTCCGAACTGTTCTGTCTGTTGAATGATTTTCTCTGTTTGATTCATCGAAATTCCCCCTCATAACTCTTTAGAAAACGTTTTCAATGTTATTATAGCAGATTCTTTCACAGAATCTTCATCTAAAAAGTATCCGAGCGAAAGGATTCTAATGCGTAAGAATTGAATATATTGGGAAAAGACAAGAGAAGTGAACCGTCATCTCTTTTCAATATAAAGGAGCGTGCGCACGTAATGGACCGTTCGACCATTGATTCCTATGAAGTCGTCATTCAAGAATTCCCTTTACCCGCTTTCATATTGAATACTGACTTGACCATCCGCTCTTGGAATGAGCTAGCCGCACAGCAATGGGGCTGGACACAACAAGAAGTCGTGGGTCAGACTGTTCCACTTCTTGAACGGGAAGACATGGCATTCAGCCAGCAGATTTGGCATGCCTTCTTGGAGCGCCGTCAATCCGTCCAATTACCGAATGCCTCCTTGTTGCATAAGACGGGCACTTCTGTAACGTCAACTCTCCTTTTGTCTCCTTTACTTGATGATACAGGAACTGTCATTGCCGCTTTTGCTTGCTGTATCCCTTCAGCTGAGCAACAAACGAATATGAAACCACTCTTCCAAGGATTGATGGATTTGCGTCATGCATTCGATCAGATTGCTTCTGTCGCCGTCTTCGACGCACGAGGAACGATCAAGTACGTGAATGATCAACTCATCGATGTGACAGGATATTGCTCTGAGATGCTTCTCAACCAGCCTTGGTCACTCATCCTAGATCCATCCAGTCCCGTCGTTTCGGGGATTCGCGATCAACTTCGTGAACGAAAAGCATGGTCTGGTCGCCTTAGCCTTACTTCGCAAACGGGCGAACGAAAACATCTCCAAGCGACGCTCATTCCGATCTATGATGCAAACGGTGTTCGTTTTCAGCACCTGTTCATCGGCAACGACATCACGGAAACAGCGGTGCTTGAAGAAGAACTCGATTTTTTAGTGCATCATCATGAGATGACGCACTTATTAAATAAACGAGGATTTTTACGCGAAGGCGAGGCATTATTCCGTTCTGCCGCGTCGCATGATCCGATCGCGCTAATCTTGTTCGATATCGACCGTTTTAAAGTAATCAATGATTCGTTTGGAACACACGTCGGTGATCAACTACTTCAAGCGATGGCAACACGCCTTTTGCAACACACGACAGGCATACTCGCTTTTCATCCGACGAGTGATCTATTCGGTGTCTTGTTACCTGCACCGCCGAGCAATCTGCTTTTCCAATATGCTCGAAAATTACAACAAGCACTGCAGCGCCCTTATTATATCAACGGTCATTCATTGATCGTTTCTTGTACGTTCGGGATCACGGTCTATCCGTCCGAAGCCAAAACATTGGAAGATTTATATCGCCGGTCGGAAACAGCTCTATACGCAGGAAAATCGATTGGTACTGGAACGATCCAGTATTTAACACACGAGATGGATACACAGTTCACACGGAAAATCCAACTCGAGCGCTCCCTTTTCACAGCACTCGAAGATCAATCCCTTTATCTTGCTTATCAACCAATCATTGAACTTCAGACACAAGCCGTCAAAGGCTTCGAAGCGTTATTACGCTGGAATCACACGGCACTCGGGAGCATTCCACCAGATGAATTCATTCCACTCGCTGAAGAAGCTTCACTGATCACACCAATCAACAACTGGGTCATCATCGAAGCATGTGAACAGCTCGCAAAATGGCAACAGACGATTGATCCTGAACTGACGATGGCAATCAATATCTCACCACATCAGTTCCAAAGCGACTCCTTCATTCGTACATTACAACACATCGTAACAGAACGACTGGTATCTCCATCTTCGATTACTTTGGAGATGACGGAAAACATCGCGATTCTCCAGACGCAACGGACGGTCGAACGCATGCACCTCATCAAGTCGCTCGGCTTCCGTTTATCGATCGATGATTTCGGTACCGGTTATTCTTCTTTGCAGTATCTCAGTGCTTTTCCAATCGACGAATTAAAAATCGATAAAGTATTCATTGATGGTCTGGCGACAAATGACCACGCCTTGCTCGATTCCATCATTCAACTCGGTCGCAATCTAGAGTTGAATCTTGTCGCTGAAGGTGTTGAGACAGAACACGCGCTAGATTATCTAAAAACGACATCGTGTCAACATATGCAAGGGTTCATTTTCTCTGAACCTCTATCTGTACAGGATGTCGAAAAAAGATTCTTAACACCTTAATCAAAAAAAGAAGTCACGGTGGATGAAAATCACCGTGACTTCTTTTGCATAGCGTTTCTTACAATTGAATCTCTCCTACGACCATTCCGTAAACAGCTACTCCTGCCAAGACAACAAGAACCATACTGGCAATCCACTCATAACGTGACATGCCCGTCCGTTGCTGTTCTCGCTCTGCTAAAGCGTACGCGAGAATACCTGGCGCATAGACTAATGCCGCGATGACGATGTACCAGATACCCGACGCATAGACGAGCCAAATCGAATACGCTGATGCGATGACAGAGAAAAGTAACATTTTCTGATTGCGCTCTTCTCGCGATGTCCGAATGCTATACAACGCTGATAACAAATACGGTAATAACGCACAAATCCCAGCGATACTCGACAGGACAAGATAGGTTTGTGCTGAGAAGAGCGCGATTCCAGCGACGACCTGTGTCGCGATTTGTGTAATCAACAGCGCACCGACTGGAGCACCTTTCCGGTTCGTTTTTGCGAATGCTTTCGGAAATGCGCCGTCTTTTGCAACGAGATACGAAATCTCCGATGCGAGAATCGTCCATCCGAGAAGTGCGCCGGATAGTGAGATAATCAAACCAATCATGATGATCGTCGCACCGACCGGTCCGATCGCTGCCTCTAATACATACGCCATCGTCGGTTCTTTTAATCCAGCTAGTTGTTCTTGACTGAGCACTCCGAGTGATAAAACGGAAATCAAGATATAGATGACTAACACGCCAACAAGTCCTGTTACTGTCGCCTTCCCGACATCACTTCGGTTTTTGGCACGGCTTGATAAGACGACAGCACCTTCGATACCGACGAAAGCCCATAGTGTGACGAGCATCGTTCCTTTTACTTGATCAAAAATCGAACCGAGTTCTGTTCCCTCTTCCCAGATATCCAAATTAAACGTTTTGATATTAAAAGCAATTCCTACTAGAAGAATGAAAATCAAGATTGGAACGAGCTTTGCGATCGTCGTAATCAAATTGACCAGCGTCGCTTCCTTGATTCCGCTCGAGACGAGCCAGAACAATCCCCAGATGACGACTATACTCATCAAAAGAAGGAATATTCGATTTTCCGCTGCGAAAATCGGGAAGAAATAACTAATCGCATTGAACACGAGCGTGATATTCGCAACTGTTCCGATCCACGCCGATACCCAGTATCCCCAAGCGCTGTTAAAACCGACGAAACGTCCGAACCCTTCACGCGCGTAGGCATAGATACCGCCTTCAAGCTCTGGTTTACTATTGGCGAGATGTTGGAATACTAGCGCGAGCATGATCATGCCAATCCCCGTGATACTCCACCCGATGAGGATAGGTCCTGCACTTGCACTTTGGGCCATTGCACCAGGAAGGTTAAAAGCTCCTCCACCGACCATGGAACCGATGACCATTGCAGCGAGCGCAAAGAATCCGATTTTTTGTTGATTCATGATGAGACACTTCCTTTTTCGTATATCTATTACATCTTACGTATATTCATTCGAAAGACACAAAAGTCATTATAACAAATCACCTTTTAAAGTAAAGAAAGGATTTGAGACAAATGAACTGGATTCATGTATTTCAGCTCGAAGACCTTCTAAAACTCCTGTTAGCCGCTACGCTTGGAATTTTCATCGGATTCGAGCGTGAAATCAAAAATAAACCGGTTGGTATACGCACTAGCCTCGTAATTACCCTGATCAGTTGCTTGTTAACCATTGTTTCCATCAAATCGGTCTTACTCTACCATGACATGGCGACGAATGTTCAGATGGATCCGATGCGTCTCGTCGCCCAAATCATTACCGGAATCGGTTTTATCGGCGCTGGTGTCATCTTACGTCGACCGCATGATATCGTCAGCGGATTAACGACTGCCGCTATTATTTGGAGTGCAAGCGGGATTGGAATCGCTGTCGGTGCAGGTTTCATCTGGGAGTCGATTTTTCTCGTTCTTTTTCTCTTCCTCTTACTGGAAGGTTTAACTCGGATGATGGGACGTATCAACAATAGTCGGTTCGAAGCAAATGTCCTCGTTGCGCATCTTTTACTTCCTTCCGGACTTGATCCGACGGACATCGTTCTTGCTCTTGAGCGTAAAGGTGTCCGTATTACGAATATGCGTTTACGTGGTAATCCCGTTCGATTGACGTTACGAATGTATTCCCCGCATAAGCTGACCTTATTCCTACTTTATGACTATTTGAAATCGCTTGGAATTGAGGATATAGACCTTGATCAGTGAGAATTATCTGAAAATTTATGTTGCATTTTTAATCATTTTCACTTAAATTAACAATATATTCACATTTTTCTGAAATATTTAACACTAACTCTCGGGGGGGTCATCGTTCCATGAATAAACCATCGAAAATCGCTTTTGCTGGACTATCCAGCATCGCGCTTCTTGCTGTCGCTGCATGCGGGCAAGGAAATGACGAAAACACAAGCGGATCAGATTCGAAAAACAAAAAAAAGGAAGTCACACTCGTTTCGACGACGGATGTACCTCAGCTAGATCCGACGAAAACGACGGACTCGACTTCCATCATCGTCACGAACAACGTCTTTGAAGGGCTGTATCGTCTTGATGGAGATAACAAACCAACAGCTGGAATCGCGGAAAGCGTCGAAGTGTCGGAAGATAAAAAAACATACACATTCAAACTGCGTAAAGATGCGAAGTGGTCAGATGGATCAGCCGTCACAGCAGATGATTTCATCTATGCTTGGAAACGCGCACTTGATCCGAAGACAGCAGCAGAATACGCGTACATTTTACAAGATTTAAAGAACGCCAACAAAATCATGTCTGGCGACGCTGAACTTGATGAGCTCGGTGTCAAGAAAGTCGACGAGCAGACACTTGAAGTCCAACTTGAAGCTCCAGCACCTTACTTCCTTGGTTTGACAAGTTTCCCAACTTACTTACCATTAAAACAATCATTCGTCGAAGATAAAGGCGATAAGTTCGCGACAAGTGTTGATACAATGGTCTTCAACGGACCTTTCGTCCTCGATAAGTGGCAAGCAAATGCTGGCTGGACATACAAGAAAAATCCAGATTACTGGGATAAAGCGAATGTCAAGATGGATAAAATCGATGTCAAGGTCGTCAAAGAAATCTCAACTGGCGTCAACCTGTTCGAAGCGAAAGAAGTCGACTTCGCACCGATTACGTCTGAGTTCGTTTCGCAGTATGAAAAATCAGATGATTACAAGACACGTCCAGATGCTCGGATCAACTTCCTTCGCTTTAACCAAAAGAATAAAGCTTTGAAAAATAAGAACATCCGAAAAGCGCTCGCGCTTGGTTTTGAGAAGCAAGGGATTACAGATGTCATCCTAAACGATGGATCAAAACCAGCAAACTTCATCGTCGCGAAAGACTTCACGTTTACACCAGATGGGGAAGACTTCCGCGCGAAATATCCAGATCTTCAAAGCTACGATGCTGACGCCGCGAAAAAAGCTTGGGATGCTGGCTTGAAGGAACTTGGTGTGAAAACAGTTGAACTCAGCATGCTCTCACGAGATGAAGATGCCTTTAAGAAGGTTTCTGAGTACTTAAAAGGAGATCTTGAAAAGCACCTGCCTGGTTTGACGATCAAAATCAAACAACAACCATTCAAAAACTTCCTCGAACTCGAATCGAAGGGAGATTACGATATCTCTGCGGCTGGTTGGGGACCTGACTACCAGGATCCAATGACGTTCCTCGATATGTGGTTAACGGATGGAAGCTTCAATCGGATGGAATACTCGAACAAAAAGTTCGATGATCTCATTAAGGGAGCAAAACAACAAGCAGATGAAGCGAAACGTTGGTCGGACATGCAAGAAGCTGAAAAAATGCTGTTGACAGAAGACTACGCCATCGCACCAATCTACCAAAAAGGGGAAGCTTACTTACAACGGACAAACATTGATAAATTGTACCGTCATCCATTCGGTGCCGATATGAGCTTTAAATGGATGGAAGTAAAATAACCCTTTAAAACATTGATGAACAAGTAGCGGACCTCGTTCCCTACTTGTTTTTTTATTTCCAGACGACATTCTCAAAAAACAACAAAGACCCCTTCTGACGGAGCCATCGGAGGTCTTTACTGTGCAATTTGTTTGTAAAAAGCAATCTCTTCATCCTGTCCTTCCTCAACTGCTCGGAAGAATTCAGCGAAGTATGCATAAAGAACGGTGCGTTCCTCATATGTCGGTCGAGCTTGACGAATGACGGAGAATGCAAGATTTCGCAACTGACGTTTCGTTCGTCGATGTGTCGGTAGGGCATGAAATTGACGCGTGAATGAACGGTAGACATCCGCAATCAAGGCTTCATGTCCTTCAAAATAGGTCTTATCCATAATGATGATCTCCTTTCTAACCTTGTTGTCCTACTGTTTTCTACGATCCTTTTAGATAAAAGTTTCATAGAAAGTGAGATTTCTCACAAACGATATAGAACTTACTATAACAAGCTTTCCAAAATGATTCAACATCCAAACTATTAAGTTTCATTAAGGAATTTTAGCCGTTTTGTAAAGTGGCTTTTTTTGATTTTATCGTAACTCGATTGATAGAAAAACGGTCTGAGTCCGGGAATGAGACTCAGACTCGCGACGGACATCAGTCTGCTTGTACTGAAATATGCTGAAAGTGTTTTACGTCGAATAATCCACTGTCGGTCAGCTTCAACTCCGGAATGACCGGTAAGCAAAGGAATGACATCGTCAAATAGGGATTAAAGGAACGATCCGCCTCTAACACATCGAGGGCATCATTCAATGCTTCGAGTGTATCTCCAACTTCTTGGAAGGGACGATTCGTCATCAGTCCAGCGATTTCAAGCGGTAACTCAGCAAGTACCTCTTGCCCATTGACAGCAATGACTCCTCCACCCGCTTGGACGAGACGTTCCGCAGCCAGTTGCATTTCCTCATCCGACGCGCCAACGATGACGAGGTTGTGCGAATCATGGGCAACAGTCGCTGCAATCGCTCCGCGTTTCATCTTGAAACCTTTGACAATCCCGACTGCCGAGAAGGATGTGCCGTGATGCCGTTCAATGACAGCGATCTTTAAGAGATCCTGCTCCGGCACGGGCACGAAATGCCCGTCTTGAAGTGGAACGTCGAGAATCAAGTGCTCGGTGACGATGCTTTTTGGAATGACTCCGATGACATGCGCCCGTGCTGATTCAAGTGGAAGGGCAAATACTTCTGGTGTAATCGGTTTTGTATTCAAGGTTCCACGTAATGACTCCGGCACATGAGCACGTCGAATAGGTCGAATCGTTTTCCCAGCTCGCGCAACACAATCACCTTGAATATACACCTCGTCAATCACGACGTTATCGGCATCGGATAACAAGACGAAGTCCGCCCGGCGTCCTGGTACGATGGCTCCCCGATCGTCTAAACGATACGCGTTCGTCGCATGCAACGATGCCATCGCATACGCTGTTTCGCGTTTAATTCCATGACGAATCGCATAGCGGATATTATAGTCGATCGTTCCCTCTCGTAACGTGTCATCCAAATGCTTATCGTCCGTACAGAAGAGGAAACGGCTCGCGTTGCTCTCTGTCACAGCATCGAGTACTTCCTTCAAGTTTCGGGCAGCTGATCCTTCCCGCACTTCGACATACAAACCACGACGCGCTCGGGCGATCGCATCTTCCTTACTGACAGATTCATGATCCGTTCGAATTCCGGCGACACCATAAATGTTAATTTCGCGTGGTCCAAGTCCCGCAGCATGACCATCGACCAGTTTTCCTGCGTCTTCGATCTGTTTAATTTTTTGGAGCATATCGCGATCGGCTCGTTCGACCGCTGGATAATCCATGACTTCTCCTAAACCATGGACACCAGGATGATTGACGAACGGTGCAAGTGCCGCCGCATCAAGTGATGCTCCCGCGTGTTCAAACGAAGTCGCCGGTACGCAGCTCGGTAACATCATCCGGACATCAAGCGCGAGACCTTCAGCATCGTCTAGCATGAAGGATAAACCTTCTGCTCCTTTGACATTCGCGATCTCATGCGGATCGGCAATGATCGTCGTGACACCTAACGGTAGAATCGCTTGCTCATACTCACTCGGCGGCACCATCGATGATTCAATATGGACGTGGGCATCAACGAAACTTGGTGCGATGAAAAGTCCTTCTCCCGGACGATTCTCGATTCCCTCATACCCCTCTCCGACAGCAGCAATATAACCTGAATCAATCGCTACATCTGCTGTATATGTCTCACGTGTCATGACATCAATGACTGAAATATTCTGATAGACGACGGCTGCTTTCTCTTTTTTTGCAGCAATCGCGATCAATCGTTCACGCACTGTTTGTTCCATCCTGTCTCCTCCTGTTGTAAGCGTATTTTTACCATCTTACAATTAGTTTGGAAGCTGTTGCAATTTATTTTTTGTAACGTCAAGATGAAAGAGTATCGATTTAATGCCTGAGGGGGAAAAACGCATGAAATATCGTGTCGGTTCACTTGTTCCAAACATCGATCCATCCGTTTATTTAGCGGACGGATCTAAAGTCATCGGAGAGGTCACGATCGGAAAAGACTCATCTGTCTGGTTCAATACGGTCATCCGGGGAGACGAAGGTCCGATTCACATCGGGGAACGCGTCAACATCCAAGATGGTTCAATGATTCATCAGTATGAAGGGTATCCGACCATCATTGAAGATGAAGTGACGATTGGTCATATGGCGATGATTCACGGCGGAATCATTCGAAAAGGAGCGTTAATCGGAATGTCGGCGACGATCCTCGATGAAGCCGAAATCGGAGAAGGGGCATTCGTTGCTGCGGGAAGTCTTGTGCCGCCAAAAATGAAGGTACCTGCCGGCGCGATGGTCATGGGGGTTCCTGCAAAAATCGTCCGGGATATCAGTGACCATGATCGATTCATCATGGAACGAACAGTCCGAAAATACGTGAAACGAGGGCAGCAGTATGCTGACAGTTGTGAAGCCATTACAGAGGATTTGACAAGTTTGTGAGAACGTTTACAAAGTTCACGGGTTCTTAACACCTCCCCTCTTCCGTCTTTACAATTTTTTCGTACACTAAAGGTGTAAGAGATGAATCAAGACACAGAGAGGGGATTTTATATGATTCCAGTATACGAAGAACGCATCATGTCTGATTTGTTTTCATCTACGAATAACCCAAGTTACGGTTTGCCGACGTTACCCGAATCGGAAACGGATTGGTTGACAGTCGAGATCCAAGCACGTATCGTTAAAGATGCCGAGCACCGCCTTGGAACATTAAACCGAGAGGAAGAACGTGTATGATTCAGCAACGCACTGTTCGCGCTTGGCTCGCTAGTCGCATCAAAAAATAATTTAATCACTTGATTACGTATTTTCCAAAACGATATAGCGCGTCAGCGCGCATACAAAAAGAGCCGAAGCGGATTCCCGCCTCGGCTCTACCTGTTTATTTTGAAATTAATCCTTCCTCGATCAAGAAATCACGTGCGACTTTTTCAGGGCGCTGTTTCTCGACATCTGCTTTGTAATTCAATTCTTGCATCTTCTCATCCGTAATCTTATCTTTTAACGTGTTGAGGACTTTCTTCAGCTCCGGATGTTCTTCAAGTGTTTCTTGACGAACAAGCGGTACCGCATAGTATGGTGGGAAGAACTTTTTATCGTCTTCTAGCACTGTTAAATCGAATTTTTGTAACAAACCATCTGTTGAGAAGCTATCGATGACGTTCGTTCGACCATTCGTCAGTGCTGTATAACGGAGTCCTCCATCGACGGGTTGTACATCTTGGAATTTCATGTCCGGGTACTTTTTCTTCAGCCCAAGATAACCATCTTCCCGGTTCGCAAATTCGATTGTTGATCCGAGAATCAAACGATCACTGACTTTTGACATATCTGACACCGTCTTCAAGTCATTTTTTTCGATATCTTCTTTCGTCATGGCAAGGGCATACGTATTGTTGAAACCGATTGGGTCCAGGACGTCGACCTGACTTTTCTCAGGAATCATCTTCCCGACTTTTGCATAGACCGTTTCCGGATCCGTCTCGACGTCTTGCTTGAGCACGTCGATCAACAAAGTACCTGTGTACTCGACATACGCGTCAATTTCCCCTTTTTCAAGCGCACCGTAAGCGACTTTCGTCCCCCCGAGGTTCAATTGACGTTCGACTTCCAAATCCGTTTTATCTTCGATTAAATCCGCTAACATATTTCCGAGAATCAATTGTTCCGTAAAGTTCTTCGATCCGATGACAATCTTATCTTCCTTGAGGAAAGAGTACGCGACCGTTCCACCGATTAACAAGAAGACGATACTTGCGATCGCGATCTTACGTCCAGCTGGCATCGCCTTGCGACGCTTCCGTGCCTTATTCTTGATTCGACCATCTGCAAGTGGAATCCCATTTGGCGCCACGGAGTATTCAATCCGACTGACGACGAAGTCGATGACAAGAGCTAAAATACCGGCTGGAATTGCTCCGGCAAGAATCTGGTTATTATCAACCGTTTGAATACCCGAGAAGACGAGATAACCAAGACCACCGGCACCGATGAATGCTGAGATTGTCATCAAACCAACAGCTGTAACGGCTGAAATTCGAATCCCTGCCATCATGATCGGCAAGGCAAGTGGAATCTGAACCTTACTAAGGATTTGTCGATCCGTTAAACCGATCCCTTTAGCTGCTTCGAGCGTGTCCCCTGGAATACTCGACAGACCCGTGTACGTATTTTTAACGATTGGCAAGAGTGAATAAAGCACGACCATGATGATCGCTGGTGTCGATCCGATACCAATGAACGGAATCAAGAAACCGAGTAAAGCAAGACTCGGAACGGCCTGCACGACGCTCGTCAGCGCAAGGACAGGCTTCGCAAACTTTTGGTAACGGGTAATCAGGATCCCGATCGGAATCCCGAGAACGACCGCGATGACGACGGCAAAGACTGTCAGCTGTAAGTGCTCTAGCAATAAATCACCGATCTGATCGGTATTATTTTTTACATAATCAAAGAATCCGCTCATTGGACTTCCTCCTCATGAATGAATTGCTCACTCAAGACGGAAAGTAAGCTACTACGCGTGATCAACCCTCTGAGTTTTCCTGTTGCATCCGTTACTGGTAGATAACCAGTCTCTTCCTGATTCATGACTTCAAGAACGTCGAGTAATGAATCATGTTCATTAACGGCGATGATTTCGCCCTCCATCACTTCTTCGATCCGTTGGCTCTTATCCGGAATCGTCTGGATGTTCTTCAACTTAATCAGCCCTTGTAAGACGCGGTCACGATCGGTAATCAACAAGCTGTCGACTTTGCGTCCACGCATGATTTCAATTCCCTGCAGCAACGTCCGTTTGCCACTGATTGAAACTGGGTCCTCGATCATGATATCTTCTGCCTTGATGAATTCTGGACTACTCCAGATTTTATTTTTTCCGATGAACGATTCGACATATTCATCTTTTGGATGACGCAAGATTTCTTCTGGAGTATCGAACTGGACGATTTCCCCATCACGCATGATACATATCCGATCCGCTAACTTGATCGCTTCATCCATATCATGGGTGACGAAAACGATCGTCTTTTTCACTTCTTCCTGCAAGTTAAAAAGTTCTTCCTGTAGATCGTTACGGGTAACGGGATCGAGTGCACTGAACGGCTCATCCATCAAAATGACATCAGGATCATTCATTAAAGCTCGTGCGAAACCAACACGCTGTTGCTGCCCACCACTGAGTTCGCTCGGATATCGATCGATGAATTGCTTTGGATCAAGCCCGACCATCGTCAACAGTTGTTCTGTCCGTTGATCCATCTCATCGTGGTTCTTCCCCTCAAGCCCAGCAATCAATTGAATGTTTTCCCGGACCGTCATGTGAGGGAACAAGCCGGTTTGCTGAATGACATATCCCATATGACGTCTTAATTCGATCGTGTCCGTCTTCATGATGTCCTTCCCGTTGACCAAAATCGTGCCTGAAGAAGGTTCGATCAGTCGATTGATCATCTTAAGTGACGTCGTTTTCCCACAGCCACTTGGTCCGATGAAAACAACGAGTTCACCCTTTTGAATCTCGAGCGATAAGCCTTTCAAGACGACATTGTCCTTAAACTGCTTACCGACGTTTTTGAATTCGATCATTCCTTCTCACTCCTTTTTACTATTTCCATATATTATGGTTTCCCAAAAAGATTACGGTTTAAACAAATTTTCTGTAATTTAGTTTTATTTCTTTGCAAAACGGGAATTTCTTAGTTCTTTTTTTAAAATAAAGGGAATACCTTAATAAAGAGTACTTGTAAAGCATGTTTTTGATGAAGGAGGTACTAGACGATGAACATCAAGAAACCTACCATCATGATGATCGGATTACTTCTCCTTAGTCCACTTTCGATTCCTTCACAGGTTAATGCGGCGAGCTCTACGTTTGTGACGAAAGGAACGACGACACAAAAAGTCGTCGCATTGACGTTTGATGACGGTTCAGATGGGACGAACATTGCAAAAATCTTAAGTATCTTGAAAAGTAACCAAGTGAAAGCGACTTTCTTTTTGACAGGCAGTGGTGCAAACAATCATCCTCAATCGATCAAGAACATCACAACCGCCTCTCCTACACACCAAATCGGCAATCATTCGTATTCGCATCCGGATTTCACGACTTTAACTGCGAGCCAAATGACGAGTGAGTTATCCCGGACGGAGTCTCTTATCCGGTCCTTGACCGGGAAAACGACGAAACCGATTTTCCGGGCGCCGTTCGGTGCAAGTAATAGTAACGTGTTGAGTACCGTTGGTGCAGCAGGTTATACGAAAACGATTCAATGGAATATTGATACGACGGATTGGAAAGGCATCTCTTCAACAGCCATCTTGGATCGTGTAATACCAAAAGTCGTTCCCGGATCAATCATCCTGATGCACACTGGAGCTGGTGCGAAAGGAACACCAACCGCTTTGCCAACGATGATTTCAAAACTAAAAGCAAAAGGCCATTCGTTCGTCACGATTTCAGAACTGTTACGGTCACCGACTTCAACCGGTACGACGTATACCGTCAAAGCTGGCGATACACTCTATTCCATCGCCCGCAAATACAACGTCTCGGTCTCTGCCCTCGCGAGTGCGAATAACATCACGAACTGGAATCTGTTGAAAGTCGGTCAAGTCTTGAAAATTCCAACAACGACTTATACGGTTAAAGCCGGTGATACACTTTACTCGATTGCGACACGATATGGTGTCACCGTCACAGCATTGATGCAGGCAAACAACATTACGAATCCGAACCTCTTGTTCGTTGGACAAGTCTTAAAAATTCCAAACTGAATCTGCTGATCGCAACACAAAAAAAACGATCCCTCTCTATTCAAGAGAAGAATCGCTTTAGATCGTATGCATGAAACCGGCGCGATAGCGTCGGTTTTTTTGTCCTCTCGTTTGACCCCGCACCTCTTACGACTCTGAGCGGACACCGTTGATCCCAAGATCACACTGAATTAAATCCGCATACGTTTGTCGACGGACGACTTCACGGGATTCCCCGTCCCGGACGAAGACAAGTGCCGGACGTAAGAACTGGTTATAGTTGCTTGCCATCGAGAAGTTGTATGCTCCTGTCCCAAAGACAGCAAGGGTATCGCCACCGTTCGGTGTGACCAACTGTGCTTTTTCAGCGACGAGATCCCCTGATTCACAAGCTGCTCCGACGACCGTCACTTCAGTCGTTTCACCACTCATCCGGTTTGCGATGACGGTTTCATACACGGCACCGTAAAGTGCTGGGCGAATGTTATCCGTCATTCCGCCATCGACCGAAAGATATGTTCTGACGCCTTCAATTTCTTTGATGGCCCCGACCGTATACAGTGTCGTTCCTGCATTCGCAACGACCCAGCGCCCTGGCTCGATCCCGATTCGTGGACGTTCGATGCCGAGTCGCTCCGTTTCCGTCTCGATCACGTCCATGACGCGTGCGATCGTCGCTTCAAAATCAAGCGGCTGATCGTCCTGTGTATAGGCAATACCGAAGCCACCGCCAACATTGACTTCGCTGACTGTGAAGCCATGGTGCGCACGAATCGTTTCGACGAAGCCCATCATCGTCCGAGCCGTCTGTTCGAACAGTGACGGATCTTGGATTTGCGAACCAACATGACAATGGATGCCAAGTAACGACAGATGTTCCGATGCTAAAATCGCTTCGATTGCGTCCAAGTAATCTGACGCATGTGTTGAGAAACCGAATTTCGTATCGACGCCACCTGTCTGGATTTTCGCATGCGCTCCCCCGATGACTTGTGGCACGATCCGGATCAGGACATGAACCGTTTGACCAGCTTGCGCTGCGATGGCTTCGAGTTGTGCAATTTCGGCAAAGTGATCGATGACGATCCGTCCGACACCTTGCTCGACGGCATATTGAAGATCAGCCGTCGATTTATTCGAACCATGGAAATAGATTCGTTCTGTCGGAACCCCGGATTGACGGGCGATGAAGAGTTCTCCCCCCGTAACGACATCAATTCCGAGACCATGACGCACGACTTGTTCATATACGGCACTGACTGTCAGAGCTTTAGAAGCAAAGGAAGCATACGTGTTCGGATACTTATCAAGGAAGTGTTCCCGGACGGTCGCTAATCGATCCGTCAGCTCCCGCTCTGCCATCACGTACAACGGTGTTCCGTACTGTACTGCAAGATCGGTCGCTGCGACACCATCGATGTGCAACGTATTGTTTTCTTCTGTCAGGTATTGACTTCCATACATAATAAGTTCCTCCTTATAGATACTGATGCGTCAAACGCCACGACCGGGCACACATCTGCTCTGAATTGTTCGCTGCTCCTGTCCGGGTGATATCGTCAATTTCAACGCCATCCCCATATAGCACGACCTCGTCTCCGACCTCAATCGTCCCATCGACAGCGACGAACGTATGACTCATGAATAATTTATTGATGACCGGATAAGGTTTTTCTTTAATATGAACAGGCAACGCGGCACGCCCACGGACGACCCCGTCTCCATATCCGACGGGTAAAATAGCAATCCGCATCGGTTCTGTACTCGTAAAGTTCGTCCCGTACCCAACGTGTTCACCCGGTCCGATTTCGCGAATTTCAACGACCTCCGTCGTCATCCGTAGCGAAGGAACGAGCCAGTCCATCTTCTCAATCGGTGAATAGCCGAATAAGAAGATGCCCGGGCGGACATAGTTACAAAATGCGAGACGCGGATCGTGTTTGACGATCGTCGCACTGTTTTCCGAGTGCATATACGTAAACGTATGGCGCTTTCGTAACACATCGGCAATGGCGACGAAACGTTCGACTTGTCCATCGTGATCCGCATCCGGTTCATCGGCAAGCGGAAAGTGTGTATATAAACCTGTTAAAGCGAGCGAATCTGCTTGCGCAAGCGCAAGAACAGCTTCCGCCTCTTGAAGCGAACTGACACCAAAACGATTCATCCCGACGTTGATCTTCAAATGTAACTCGATTCCCTGCAGCTGTTTACTGTTTAGGGCGAGCCATTCTAGCGATGAGACACCGAGTGCAATTCCGAAACGTCGTGCTGTTTCAAAATCCTCCGTCGGATTCATCACCAGTACATAACTGTCTGGAAAATTCGTTTTGATTTCAATGGCTTCATACAACTCGGCGACAGCAAAGTGATGCACATCAGATGCCATCAGCGTTTCGACCATCTCGAGCATGCCTAAGTTGTACGCATTGTTCTTGACCACGGCAAAAATACCTTTACGTGACCGAGCGAAGACCGATGCGACGTTCTGTCGCACCGCCTTCCGATCGATCGTGACGAGTGTACGCGTCGTCATTCTGCGACAGCTGGTGTCGCATACGTCAACCAATCCGCATATTGCGGCAATTGACCTGTGACGGCTTGACGGTAAAGATCGAGCAACTCATCTGCGACGTTCCGTGTTCCGCCGTTGATCGAGATATGATCGATTTCACCGACACTCGTGATTTCAGCAGCTGTTCCTGTTAAGAAGATCTCATCTGCGACATATAACTCATCGCGTCCGATGTGACGTTCGACGACAGGATAGCCTTGATCTTGTGCCAAACGGATGATGACTTGGCGTGTGATACCGTCGAGTACTGAACAATCAAGTGACGGTGTATGAATCGTTCCGTTTTTAAGAAGGAAGAGGTTCGCAACACTCGCTTCACTGACGTTACCGTTCATGTCGAGCGCGATAGCTTCATCAAATCCATCACGGATCGCTTCACCTTTTAAGAGTTGTGAGTTCATATAGTTCGCAGCCGCTTTCGCTTGCATCGGCATCATCGTTGATGAGACGCGGCGGTATGATGCGACTTTGGCACGAATGCCAGCGCCTTTATCGAAGTATTCCCCAAGCTCCCAGCAAGAGATGCCGACATGAACCGTCGTATCTTTCGCCATCAATGCTTGCCATGGCGTACCGAGGAACACGAATGGACGGATATAACAAGATTCGAATCCGTTTTTCGCAACTAGATCAATCGTCGCCTGAACGAGTTCATCCACCGTATACGGAATCGTGACGTGGTAATACGCACAACTGCGGAAGAGACGCTCGATATGTTCCTTCAATTGGAAAATCGCCGGTCCGTCCGGTGTCGCGTATGCACGAATTCCTTCAAAGAATCCACTACCGTAGTGAATCGCATGTGACATGACGCTCGTGTTCGCATCTTTCGGATCATGAAAGACTCCATCTAACCAAATTGCTTCTCCATACTGTGTATCCACTGCCATGTGTTTTCCTCCTCTTCGACGTCAATCAGAGTGAACGTAAATCATCCACCAATTGCGTCTTCTCTTCTGTTTTCGCATCTTTCTGTTTGATGACACGTGCAGGTGTTCCGGCAACGACGCTTCCAGCAGGTACGTCTTCTGTGACGACACTACCAGCAGCGACGACGGCATCTTTGCCGACTTTGACGCCTTCAAGAATGACTGCATTTGCACCAATCAAGACACCGTCTTCAATGATGACAGGTGTTTTTGAAGGTGGTTCGAGGACACCCGCGACCACGGCACCTGCGCCGACATGAACGTTTTTCCCGATCGTCCCACGTGCACCGACGACAGCGTTCATATCAATCATTGTACCATCTCCGATTGATGCACCGATATTGATGATGGCACCCATCATGACGACCGCGTTATCACCGATGACGACATGATCACGAATCCATGAACCTGGTTCGATGCGCGCATTCAAGTGACGTGTATCAAGCATTGGTACCGCACTGTTGCGACGGTCATACTCCACGTGAACATCCGTGATGCGATCTGAATACTTTTCTAAGAAAGTAGCCGCAAGTCCTGCATCCGCGAAGAAAATCTTTGATTCATCTGATCCGAATGCAGTAGCGCCTTCGATCGTCAAGCCCGCCAAATCGCCGTTGACGTACAGTTTTACCGGTGTTTGTTTTTTAGCATCTTTAATGAATTTAGCAATTTCGTAAGCATCAGTGAGTAACATGTGAATCCTCCTGTGTGTAGAGCGTCTCTAATGTATAGAGTCCCGCTGTTTTTTGAATGAGTGCCTCAGCTGCTTTGATCGCACCAGAAGCAAATACTTTTTTCGATAACGCCGTATGTTTGATTTCAATCAATTCGTCGACACCTGCGAATAAGACTTCGTGTTCTCCGAAGATCGTTCCACCGCGCATCGCGTGCATCCCGATCTCGTTCGTCTCGCGCTTTTGCCGTGTCTGTGACCGATCATATACCGGTGTGACGTCACGTGCCGTCTGAATCGTTTGCAATAACAACTCAGCCGTTCCGCTTGGCGCATCGACTTTTTGGTTGTGATGTTTCTCGAGCAATTCGATGTCATACGCTCCTGCTAGTGGTATGAGTGTCTTCAGCAGTTGCTGCACCAACGCGATGCCGTACGACATATTGTACGACTGGAAGATCGGAATTTCTTTTGCAGCGTCCTTGATCGATGCCAGTTCCGCTTCAGAAAAACCAGTCGTCGCGATGACGAGTGGTGTTTTTGTCGCCAGCCCGTATGCGAGCAGATCCGGTAGCAAACTCGGATGCGAGAAGTCGATGATCGCATCGACCGTCTCTGACATCTCCGTTAGCTCGGCATATGAAGCGATCGTATCGGATGACTTCGTCCGGTCAACGATCGCCACGACACTTTGTGGTGCGAGTTCGACGACGTATTGTCCTGTCGCCCCATAACCGTGTAACGCGAGTTTCATCGAACCACTCCTTTGTAAGCCCGCATCGTTTCGAGTAAGTGGGCGTGTCCTGCTTCCGATTGACGGACGAGCGGCAAGCGTGGCGCACCGACAGCAAAGCCGAGTTCTTCAAGCGATGCTTTGACTGGAATCGGATTAACGTCACTGAACAAGGCACCGATGACCGGTAACAAGTCTGCCTGAATCCGGCGAGCCGTGACAAGATCTTGTGCGAGTAACGCCTCAGCAAGTGCTTGTGTCTCTGCTGGGTACGGGTTAGAGAGAACTGAGATAACACCCTGTGCGCCCCATGCCATGTACGGCAGGATTTGATCATCATTTCCACAGAAGACCGCGAAGTCTTCCGGAATCGCCGCCATCAGTTCACCCATGAAGCTGACATCTCCACTCGCTTCCTTAAAGGCTTGGATTCGTGGATGACGTGCTAACGTCACTGCTGTTTCGACTGCGATCGCAACGCCTGTCCGCGACGGAACGTTGTACAGCATGATCGGTAATTCGGTTGCATCAGCGACCGCCGTGAAGTGTGCGACGAGACCCGCTTGCGATGTTTTATTGTAGTACGGTGTGACGAGCATCGCTGCATCCGCACCGAGGCGCTCTGCGAGTAACGTCTTCTCGATTGTTGCTGCCGTGTTGTTCGAACCCGTTCCGGCAATGACGGGTACTCGTCCTGCCGTGATTTGAACGGCAGTCGTCAGGAGTTGTTCGAATTCCGTGTTCGTCAGTGTCGATCCTTCTCCTGTCGTCCCTCCAACGACAAGTGCCTGAATTCCTGCTGCGAGTTGTTGCTCGATTAAGCGTTCAAATACGTGTAAATCCAACTCGCCTGCTTCATTAAATGGTGTGACGAGCGCTGTACCTGCTCCTTTGAACATGAAGAACTCCTCCTTTTTTATGAATGAATCGACTGTTCGATTGCTTGGCGTGCGACTTGTACGGCATTCGAGGCGGCACCTTTTCGAATGTTGTCGGCTACACACCAGAGATGGAACGTGTTCGCGAGACTATCATCTTGTCGAATCCGACCGACGTAGACGTCGTCCGTACCACTTGCATCG
This sequence comes from Exiguobacterium sp. UBA5002, assembly GCF_002396765.1. Taxonomy (NCBI): domain Bacteria; kingdom Bacillati; phylum Bacillota; class Bacilli; order Caryophanales; genus Exiguobacterium; species Exiguobacterium sp. UBA5002. Next base: position 47,561 of record NZ_DGYQ01000045.1, on the reverse strand, counting down.
AGTGGCATCGGATAACGCGTATTCGCGACATCATCGATGAGGACGACGCCCGGTGCGCCTTCAAGTGCTTCACGGATCGCTGCAACCGTCGTCGGCTGCGTAAACGTGACGTTGATCGCAACCGAGTGAGAATTCGTGACTGGAACACGCACACATGTCGCGCTGACTGGTAGTGCTGGAAGATTGAAGATTTTCCGTGTTTCGTCAATCATCTTCTGCTCTTCTTTCGTATAGCCGTTCTCAAGGAACACATCGATATGTGGCAAGATGTTATCGTGAATCGGATGCGGATAATTGACGGGCTCTTCTCCGCGTGCTCCACGTGCCAGATCCTCGATTCCTTTTTGACCAGAACCGGATACGGCCTGATACGTCGTATAGTTGACACGCTCGAATCCCAGTGACTGGAGCGGTGCTAAGGCGACGACGGATTGAATCGTCGAACAGTTCGGATTTGCGATCAAGCGGTCCGTTGCTTGAATCGCTTGCGGATTGACTTCTGGCACGACGAGTGGAATCGTCTCCTGCATCCGGAAGGCACTTGAATTATCAACGACGAGTGTTCCGTTTTCAGCTAGTAACGGGGCATATTGCTCACTGATCGTTCCGCCCGCTGCGAACAACGCGACATCGATCCCGTCTTCCGTGATGTTTGGCGTCAGCGCTTGGATCGTAATATCTTCTCCCTTGAACTGTACCGTGTTCCCTGCTGAACGAGCAGAAGCGTAAGCGGACAGGCGGCTGACCGGGAAGTCCAGTTCGGCTAGTACTTGTAACATTTTTTGACCGACGGCGCCGGTTGCTCCGATGACGGCTACATGATACATTCTGTTTTCCTCCTTATAACTCGAACGCGTTTGCAATCGCTGCAACCGTCCGTTCAATATCTGCTTGTGCAATCGTGTATGAGATGCTGATTTCTGAAGTCGTAACTTGATAGAACGGAATGTTCTCTGCTCGGAAGATTGCGAACAATTTCGAAGCGACACCTGTTGCATCCCGCATCCCGATTCCGACGACAGATAATTTCGCGTGTTGATTATGGCGATCGACCTTGACTGTCGTGAAGCGATCCATGATGTCTTTCAATGCTTCATCGAGGAACTCTTCCTCATCGAGTGGACATGAGAACGATAAGAAAATGTCACTGTCGAACGTCGTTTGACTGATCATGTCGATGTTGACGTGGCGATTGGATAAAAGTTCGAAGATATCGGCTACTGCTGCATTCGTTTGCGGTACGTGTTTGATTGATACCGTCAAGACGTTCTTCGTCACACTGACACTCGTCACCGCTTTTTGTTCCATTGTTTCCGTCGCTTCCATGATCCATGTTCCCCTTTTCGATTCAAGTGTTTTCCCGACGAAGATGTGTACGCCATATTTTTTTCCTAGTTCGACACTTCGCATTTCCATGACCTTCGACCCGAGGGCGCTCATTTCCATCATCTCATCATACGAGATATGTGGAATCGGTTGAGCGGCGGCATGGATTCGCGGATCAGCTGTATAGACACCGTCGACATCCGTGTAGATTTCACACCGTTTATCAAGGACTGCCGCAAGGGCAACAGCCGTTGTATCCGATCCACCACGTCCGAGCGTCGTGACATCACCGAGTTCGTTGACACCTTGGAATCCAGCGACGATGACGACATCATATGTTTCGAGTTTTTGTCGTAATAGATTTCCATCAATTTGTTTGATCTTACTTTTCGTATGCAATCCCATCGTACTGATTCCCGCTTGAGCGCCTGTTTGCGATAACGCTTTGACGCCGAGTGAGTTGAGGGCGATGCTGAGTAATGAAATCGTCTGTTCTTCTCCGATGGCAAGCAGTCGATCGAGTTCTCTTCGCTCGGGGCGATCCGTGATGGCTTGCGCCTGAGCGATCAAAGAATCTGTCATCTTGCCCATCGCCGAAACGACGACGACGAGTTTTTCACCTTCGGCTGCGCGACTCTTCAAATAATTCGCAATAGACTGAATCTGTTCGACAGTCGCAACCGAGCTTCCACCAAATTTAAGTACAGTTGTCACAATCCTATCTCCTTTGTCCCGATACAGAAAAAAACGACGGGCCGGTAGGAGCGTTCCTACGGCCCGTCGTTATCACGATCGGACAAACGAAGACAAAGTCATTCGTTCTTTTACGTAAGATAGCGCTCCGAAACATCGGTTTCGGCAGTACAACGGATCTTAACCGTTGTACCAGCAAACAAGAAGAAGCATCTTCTCGTTCACTTCGGCGGACTTCCCCTTTCACATCATTCGGCATGCTTGCCTTCAAGAATGATGCTACTCATGTCATCCGCGCCTCTATCTGTCGGTTGTTAGTTACAGTTATAGCAGACATCTTTTGTTAAATCCAGTCATTTGACTGTTTTTTTTCAAAATTCGTCAATTCGCAAGATGCTGTTTCGCGAGTTCGAGTTGCTCCGACACGGCAGCAAACCCTGTCCCGCCGTAGCTAGTCCGGCGTGCTACTGCTTGAACCGGATCGAGGAGCGGATAGACGTCTTCCGTGATATCAGGATGGAACGTTTGATACGTCTCGAGGTTCAAATCCTTCAGGAAACAACCGTTCTGCACACAGTAAAGGACGGCTTTGCCGACGATTTCATGCGCTTCCCGGAACGGTATGCCTTTCGTTACAAGGTAGTCGGCGAGTTCCGTTGCATTCGAGAAGTCTTGCATTGTCGCCTTCTTGAGCGCTTCGGTCTTAAACGTCGCAGATTCAATCATTCCGGTGAAGATTTGAACGGATTGGAGAACGGTATCTGCTGTATCGAAGACCCCTTCCTTATCCTCTTGCATGTCTTTGTTGTAAGCGAGTGGTAATGCCTTCATCGTCGTCAAGAAGCCCATCAGATTGCCGTAGACGCGCCCCGTTTTCCCACGAATCAATTCAGCGAAATCAGGATTTTTCTTCTGTGGCATCATGCTCGACCCTGTCGAGAAAGCATCAGACAACTCGATGAAGCCAAATTCTTGCGATGCCCAGATGATGATTTCTTCACAAAAACGCGAGAGATGCATCATGACGGTAGAGGCGATCCCGAGGTATTCGATGACGAAATCGCGGTCGGAGACAGCGTCGAGACTGTTCGGATAGATTGACTCAAAACCGAGCAACTCGGCAGAACGGAAACGATCGATTGGGAATGTCGTCCCCGCGAGCGCGCCTGCCCCGAGCGGTGATTTCCGGATCCGCTTTTGATTATCCGTCAACCGTTCGACATCACGTTCGAACATCCAGAAATAAGCGAGCAAGTGATGGGCAAGCGAGATTGGTTGTGCCCGTTGCAAATGCGTATAACCTGGCATGACCGTCTCGATATGTTGCTCCGCTTGTTCCGTGATGACCGATTGGAGCTCGCGTAATGCCGTCGTCAACGCTTCAACATGTTGTTCCATCCATAGATGTAAATCCGTTGCGACTTGATCGTTTCGGCTCCGTGCCGTATGCAGTTTTCCTGCAACCGGACCAATCTGTTCCGTCAATAGACGCTCGAGATTCATGTGAATGTCTTCATCTGCTAGCGTATACACATGATCCGCTAACGTCGTTTCCAGTTGCTTCAGTCCTTGCTCGATTTGTGTCCACTCGTCTTGAGCGAGGATCCCTTGTTCAAATAGCATCTGCGCGTGTGCGAGACTGCCTTTTAAATCGACGCTCGCTAATTTTTGATCGAACGTGATCGATGCTCCGAAGGCTTCCGCTTGAGCGGAAGCACTTTCCGTAAAACGTCCACCCCAGAGTTTGGTCATTTCGTGACACCCGCCTGACGATGTACGCTCGCATGCGTCGAAACGGCAAGTCCGTGTAATTTGATGAAGCCTTTTGCTGCTTCATGATCGAACGCGTCTTCTTTCGTATACGTCGCAAGTTTCTCATCGTAGAGTGAGACAGCGGACTGACGACCTGTCACGGTTGCGTTTCCTTTGAACAGTTTAACGCGAACTTCTCCTGTGACGTCCTGTTGTGTCGCCGTCAGGAATGCTTTCAAGCCTTTTGTCAATGGTGCATGGAAGAGACCGTTATAGATCGTTTCTGCATATTGTTTGCTGAGTAGTGGTTTGAAATGCGCGACGTCCTTCGTCAATGTAATCGTCTCGAGTGCAGCGTGAGCTTTGAGTAAAACCGTTGCTCCTGGGCACTCATAGACTTCCCGCGATTTGATACCGACGAGACGGTTCTCGACGTGGTCGATCCGTCCGACCCCATGTGCACCAGCGATGATGTTCAGTTCCGTGATCAGTTTCGCCAGTGGATACGTCGTTCCGTTGATCGAGACCGGAACACCTGCTTCAAAGCCAATGATGACTTCTTCTGCCTGATCCGGAGCGTCTTCTGGCGCTACTGTTAACGCGTAAGCGTCTTGCGGTGGCTCTGTCCAAGGGTTTTCTAGGACGCCACACTCGTTACTCCGTCCCCAGAGGTTCATGTCGATTGAGTATGGGCTGTCGAGGTTGATCGGGATCGGCACGTTGTTTTCTTTCGCATAGGCGATCTCTTCTTCCCGTGACCATTTCCATTCCCGAACCGGTGCGATGACTTCGAGTGATGGATCAAGTGCTGCGACCGAAACTTCGAACCGGACTTGGTCGTTCCCTTTTCCGGTACATCCGTGAGCGACCGCCGTTGCACCATGTTGATGCGCGACTTCGACAAGCTTTTCTGCGATCAACGGACGCGAAAGCGCTGAAATCAACGGATAGGCATTTTCGTAATGAGCGCCATATTGAAGTGCTGGCAAGACGAAGTCTTGTGCGAATTCTTCTTTAACATCGAGGACGATCGATTCGATCGCACCGACGAGGAGTGCTTTTTCTTTAATGACGGATAAATCTTTTCCTTCTCCGACATCCATGCATAAGGCAATGACGTCATAGTCCTTGCTCAACCATTTGATGGCTACCGATGTATCAAGTCCCCCAGAGTACGCTAAGATCAATTTTTGTTTCGACATGTATAATTCCCTCCTGGTTTTAAATTCATCTGTATGTATAAAAATTCATTATGAATTATATATATACATAGAAAACAAAAAAAAGAAACCCTTTTTGCAGGATTTCTTTCAAAATGACTTACATTTTTTCTCCATCGTTCGGTGCGGGATGCCCGCATCATCGAATTCATCGGAGACGATCGTATACCCGAGTCCTTGATAAAACGGGATCGCTTGAACTTGCGCGCCGAGTGTTAGCAATTGCTTCCCTTCGCGACGTGCGACTCGTTCCATCGCCTGCATCAACTCGCCACCGTATCCTTTTCCTCGCGCTGTCGCTAGCGTCGCGACACGCTCTACCTTCATCCGTTGATCGTCATATGGACGGGTACGCCCCGTTGCGACCGGTCGACTCTGCTCATCGAGGACAAGCAGATGAATCGCTGTTTCATCATGTGTATCGTATTCAAGATGGCGTGGTACGCCTTGCTCCTCGACGAAGACACGCTCCCGGATCATCCGGACGGCTTGATGTTGTTCTGCTGTACGTACTTGAATGACTGTCATGACTGATATTCCTCCCGTAATCGATCGACATATGCCATCGCATCATCCCGATTCGTAAATTGTGCCTGTGCCTGAACCGCACTTCCTCCGCCTCGCCCATTGAATGCTTGAACATGTGCTTTAGCGAACTTCCCGAGATGGGGTTCACCTGGACTACTCATCAGTAGCTTGTTCGTCGTCGCATTCCAGACGACGCCGACGCGTCCCGCTTCTTGAATCGCTTTAGCAAGTTGCTCGGATATTTTGATTTCTTCATCCAGATGTTCAAACACAAGAATGCCTTCTTGTTGTTCTAAAGCGTGAGCGAGTGTGAACGTTGCGAGTTGTTCCTGGGCGTGTTCGATCTGTTTCGTTAAGCGTTTCTGCTCTTCTTGTAACGCTTGGACGGCTTCTAGCATTTGAACTGGTTTGACCGACAAGGCTTGCGCCGCTTCCCGTAAGGCTCGTCGTTCTGCCTGAACGAGTTGGTATGCCCGTTCCTTCGCGACATAGGACAGACGAATATTTCCACGAATCCGCTCGACTCCGGTAAAGAGAATCGACTCGAGCTGTGCCGTCGAATCAAGATGCGTCCCGCCACATGCACTATAATCGAGTGTGCCGATTTGAACGACACGAATTCGTCCTTCAACTTGTGGTGTTTTTCTTAATGGTAAGCGTAGCGCTTCCGCCTCGTCATACTCTGTCGCCGTGATCGGTAATCCTTGTTCAATCACATGTCGTAATCGTCGATCCAGCTGTTCTTGTTGCATAGTTGTCCATTTAGGTGTCTCGATATCAAGCGTCGAGACCTCACTTCCCGTCCGAAAACTGAGTGTCTTGATATTTGATTCATCTTGTAGGATTGCAGAGATGACATGTTGTGCCGTATGCTGCGCCGCATGATCGATTCGGACTGCGTCATCTACGATACCGGTGACGTCACCTGTGAGCGGCGTCGCCAGTTGGTGCCAGACGACACCGTCTTCGATTTGAACGTCAAGGACCGGTTGGTCGTTCAATGTTCCACGATCCGCCGGCTGTCCACCGCTCTCCGGATAGAAGTAACTTTTCTCTAAAGCAACCCAATAACCATCTACTTGTTTTGTCGTGCGAATGGATGTCTGAAAGGTTCGGACATCGGATTCTATTTGTTCGGGGCGCATACCTCGACCACCTTTCTCTGTCAGTTTCACTCTGTATTATGCCATATTTCATCCAGAATCGTTTGTCGGCTTGCCTTTTTCCTAGTACACTAGACGAAAGACTACCGATCGCGAAGGGACGAAATGCCGTGATTCAGCATATCAATAAAAATTCACCACTCCCCATCTACTATCAAATCGAAGCTGCCTTAAAACAACAAATCGAAAGCGGTGTTCTTCAACCTGGCGATTTGATCCCGTCCGAGCGCGAATTTGCGGAAGCGCACCAAATCAGCCGAATGACGGTCCGACAAGCCATTTCAAACTTGGTCAACGCCGGTTACTTGATTCGTCAAAAAGGACGTGGAACATTCGTCGCGAATAAAAAAATCGTCATGCAACTGTCTGGATTGACGAGTTTCTCGGAAGAGATGGAGCACTTAGGTTTAGAACCGACGAGTGCGCTACTTTCCTATCAAATCATCGACGCCTCGATGACGATTGCCAATAAGCTACGGATTCGCGAAGGGGCATCGGTGTATGAACTGAAACGTTTACGAATTGCAGATGAGCAAGCGCTTGCCCTTGAGACCGTCTATATCCCGGAACAGCTCTTACCTGGACTCGATCAAGACGTCGCGACCGCATCGCTCTATGCATTTGCAGAAGCGAGCGGATTAAATCTTGGACGTGCGAGTCAAACGTTCGAATCACGTCTTGCAACGAAGGAAGAGGCGGGCCATCTTGGTCTATCGACCGCTTCGCCTGTCTTATCTGTCGAGCAACTGACGTACCTGACAACAGAGCAACCGTTTGAATATGTCATCTCCGCTTACCGAGGAGACCGCTATACCTTCACCGTCGAAATGGAACGACAACGCTAAAAATCCCCTTGTAT
>NZ_DGYQ01000045.1:0-39850 GCF_002396765.1 Exiguobacterium sp. UBA5002 | reverse complement strand
ATACAAGGGGATTTTTAGCGTATATTATTGAGCAGGAACGGCTTCTGTTTCCGTCACTGGTTCTTCTGTCGTGCTTTGTGCCGGGTCTGTCTCTTCCTTGATCGGTTCGACTTCTTGACCTTGCATCGCTTTTGCTAAGTTACTTTTCACTTGCTCCAATTGATTCGGATCGAGATGATACTCCCATTTCCCGCTGATACCAATATAACCTTCTCCAGCGAGTTGGTACTCCGTCGTGTTACGTAACGCTGCTGTGAAATCTGCTAAGCGTGTATAATCGTTCGGACCTAAATTCGTTTCGACGTTATCACCGACAGCATCCAAAATATCACGGTATGCACTGAGGGAACGGAAACTTGCCGCTTCTTTGGCGACCGCTTGAATGACTTGCATCTGTTTTTGACCGCGTCCGATATCACCGAGCGGATCATCATGACGGTTCCGGACGTAAGCAAGTGCTTGCTCTCCTGTTAAATGTTGCATACCTTTATCAACAGTGACAGTACCGGCTTTACGTTTTGAATCTTGCTCTTTGAACGCATATCGTACATCGATGTCTACGCCATCCAATGCATCGATCAATTGAACGAATCCTTGGAAATTAACTTTAACGACGTGATCGATTTGAATACCGAGCAGGTTTTCTGTCGTTTCACGCGCTAATTTAATCCCATTATAGGAATTCGATTTATCCATCGAACCGAAGTAATGGGCATGGGTGATTTTATCTTGCTCAACACCTGTCTTACCATAAGGTACATCGTATTTCGAATAATCGATGTTCACGAGTGAATCACGCGGAATACTCGTCAACACTAATTGTTCCGTTTTTTTATTTAAGATTCCGACGATCATGACATCTGATCGCGCCGGTTCATTTCGTTCTTTACTTTTTTTCGTTTCATCCGTCCCAAGAATCAAGAACGATTCAGACGGAACATCATCATATTTAGAGCTCACCTTCGAGCCGGGAATGTTAATCTGCGTCTTTGCCAATGTTTCTTGCGTTTTAATAAAAACAGCTCCAGCATATCCAGAACCGATGATTGTGACAAGCAGGACGAGTGCAGCGATGACTTTCATGAACATCTTGCCAGCACTTGGCTGTCTCTTTCGTGCGGATCGCGTTTCCATCATGTAAACCCTCATTTTCATGTAAATTTTCCGTAAAGTTCGCTAATCTCCATTATCCGTACATTTAATGAAATGTCAATTTACGTTTCGATTAAAGAAATCGTATGGAATCGTTGCACTGAAAAAATCATGGACCCTTAGTGCGCTGTATCATGAGATTGAATGATCTTGGTATATGTCCTGTTGATGCCTTTCTATCAAAATAAAAAATCGCTTGAGACTAGGCTCAACAGAATCAAAAAAAGGAATAGAGTCAATCCAATGATTGTCTCTATCCCTTTTGATTCATCGCTCTTCCATCGTCATACTTTCATGAAATTCAGATAAGCCGCTCGTCCTGTATGTTTAGCGTCATCTGACAATAAAGATGCCGCTTCTTCGTCCAAGATCACCATGACATCAGCATGACGCTTGAGTACAGTTGCTGGACAATCCGTTGTTGCGACACCTTCCATCATATCGCGAACCGCTTCTGCCTTTCGTTCACTAGAAGCAACGAGAAGAATCTTTTTCGCTTCCATGATCGTACCGATCCCCATCGTGATCGCCTTCGTCGGTACTTCTTCTAATCGATCAAAGAAACGTTGGTTCGCTTCTCGTGTCGACTCCGTCAATTCCGTTACGTGTGTCTTAGCATCGAACGGTGTCCCCGGTTCATTGAAGGCGATGTGTCCATTCGCTCCAATTCCAAGCAATTGAATGTCGATTCCTCGATTGCGGACGAGCGCTTCATATCGTTCACTTTCGCGCATAGGATCTTCTGTGTCCCCGATTGGAACGAATGATTCCTTAAACGCGACATCTTTGAATAGATGCTCTTGCATGAACGTATGGTAACTTTGTGGATGCTCTGGGCTGAGACCGACATATTCGTCTAGATTAACCGTCGTCACATGTCGACAATCGAGCGAATCCTTCCGCCATTCTTCATAAACGCCGACCGGTGAACTTCCCGTTGCCAGTCCTACCGTCAAACCTTCCGGGTGACGCTCAATTTCCTGTTTCAAAAATTGATAGGCCACCTGTGCTAATTCTTCTCCTTTTTCTACGATCATCCATTTCATGAGGTAGACTCCTTTCCGTTCGTGATCCGGTGTCGCGTACCACGATGAATCGTTTCTTGAATGTGTAGCGCTTCGTCGAGCAGGACGATGTCCGCATCCTTGCCGACCGAGAGGCTTCCCTTTTGAGTCAATTGAAGTTCTTTTGCCGCATTGACCGATGTCATGCGAACCGCTTCTTCGAGCGAACAGTCTGTATAGACGATGATATTCCGTAAGGCGGCGTCCATCGTTAAGACACTTCCAGCTAAGCTACCGTTTTCAAGACGTGCCGCACCGTCTCGAACGAATACAGCCTGACCACCTAACTCATATTCACCATCAGCTAATCCTTTTGCACGCATCGCATCCGTGATGACGATCAGTCGATCTGCGCCTTTCATTCGGTAGGCGAAGTCGACCATTTCTGGCGCACTGTGAATCCCATCCGGAATGATCTCCGCATAGACGTCTGGTGTCAGGAGGCAATATCCGACCGTGCCTGGTTCCCGGTGATGAAGTGCCCGCATTTGATTGTAGAGGTGGGTACCATGCGTGACGTGACCGGCTTGGTTTTGGGCATACGTCGCGTCTGTATGTCCGGCTGACGGAATCGCACCCGTCAAGCGCACCGCTTCTTCGAACGCCCGTGCTCCCGGGCGTTCCGGAGCGTATGTGACGAGCTTGATCGTGTTCCCTGCTGCTTTTTGCCATTTCAAGAACTGCTCGACATCCGGTTCGACGATATGTTCGTGAGGCTGTGCACCCGCATAATCCGGATTGATGAATGGTCCTTCAAGATGAACGCCGACGATCGTCGTATCGTCTTGCGCTACGACTTCTCGGACCGTCTCAAGCGCGCGTGTGATATTTCCCCAGTCCTGAGTAATCGTCGTCGCTAAAAATGATGTCACACCTTCTTGTAACATCTGTCGGCTGAAATGACGCAACCTCTCGACATCTCCATCCATGACATCGACATCATATCCCCCATGAATATGCACATCGATCATTCCCGGAATGAGTGATTGATGCTGCGCATCGATCGTCTCTTCTCCTGCGATTTCCTCGAATTTCGACATGGGTCCAATCGCCTCGATTGTTCGGTCAAAACGAATGAAGCCGTCTTCAATCGTCTGCTCCCCCGTGTAAATCCGGGCATTGATGATCACTGTCATCTGGCATCTTCCTTTCTCTATCCGTTCCATGACTTGCTTCCGTATCTAGTATAACGCGATTAATTCTAGTTGTATAGACCTTTGTACATTTAAACGAAATTATAAAAGGACGATCCCGCATATCCGTAGATATAGGGTCGCCCTTTGTATACCCGTCGATTGTCGACTTCATGCGTCAGTCGATCATGGTAATAAAATCCGGTCTTTCTTTCGAGAAATCAGACGCGTTGCTTTTAAGATTGCCATCGGTAACGATTGACGCTTTCGGTAAGCAAGATATCGTCCTTCCCATTTTGGATCGTACTTTTCTTTGTATCGTCGTAGACCGGTGAAACTATACATGTAGCGAATATTATTGAAGACATCCGCTGCCACACGTTCTTGCCAGAAGGACGTCTCGTCCTCTCCGACGGACGAAAGCGGAGCCATTCCCATGTTGAACGTGTGGTAGCCTTCATCTTTCGCATACTCGAATAGTCGGATGAACATCGCATCCATGATTCCATTCGGTCCATCTGGTCGAAAACGCATCAAGTCAATCGATAGGACCCCTTCTTGGTAAGCAGGCATGAATGTCATGAACCCGATCAATCGTCCTTCCGCTTCACGCATGATGCCAATCGGCGCTCGATTTAAATAAGGTTCGTGGAAGTAACCGAGCGAAAAGCCTTTCTCGGACTTACCGCCTAACCATTCGTCGGAGACCTCTTGTAGTTCTGCTAATAGAGTTCCTGAAATAGGTGGCTCGACTACTTCGAACGTCATGCCCTCTCGTTCAAAGCGATTTTTAATCGACCGAAGTCCAGCTCGTTTTTTTCCTGATACAGTGAAAGATGGAATATCAACGATCGCTTCTTCACCAAGTTTGAAGAAGTTGAAGCCAAAATCATGATAGAGAGACATATTTTGCGCTTGAATTTGATAGATGTTCGGAATATATCCAAGATCTTCGACGCGACGCAAGAAAGACGCGATGACTTGTGAATGTTCCTTCGGATCTCCACTAGGGTCGCCAAGGACCATGATCCGATTGCCGGTCTGACTGAACTGGATGAATGAACGTCCTGTTTCGGAGAAGAAGAAACGTTTATCACCTAGAAACGCGAGATGGCTCAAATAATTCCCACCCTGCTCACGCAATACCGATTCGATCTTTTCAGCATCGAATCGCTCACCGAGAACCGGTTGATTGAATGTGTTGAATAAGCGGACGAAGACGAGAACATACACGAGCGCAAAGATAGAGGCACTCGCTGCAAACATGAAAATTTCGTGTGCTGGATACACTTTTGTTCCATCTGCTGATCCGAGCGTATAGAAGGCGTATCCAAAAAAGACGAATCCTCCAAGGTACAATAGACCAGCGAAGGCAACCCGGATGAAGCGTGTCGTCGTAATGAGCGTTCGTTCTCGGTGAAATGCTTTTCGCGACATCAGTAGCAAGACGAGGACGATGATGACGGCAAGGAAAGAAATCAAGTTAAAACCACGAAGTGCCATTCCAAGCAATGCGAAAAAAGATGCCCCGTACATCATATATAACGACCGTTTTGTTCGACGATACAGTGCTGTCGATAAGAGGACGAACAATAAGCCGCCCATCAAGAAGAAACTATTCGCGAGTAACAGCGCTTCATGCGGTAATTTCGATTCCAAATATTCATACTGCGTCGAGACAGGTGGTAAAATCGCCAGTCCCCAGATCGTGATTCCGGCAACGAGTGTGATCAACGCGAGTGTGAAATGACGAATTTTACTGAGGAATCGCAGTTGTAAGCGCCAAATGACGCCCCCGACCTCCATCGATGGACCAACGATCGGTTTGTCTTCGATCATCTTGACGACCGGACCGCTGAACTCCCGAGCTGAGAAAATGACACCGATCAGGAACGGAATCAAGTAGTAGACAAGACGATAGATCAATAATCCTGTCAAGACGATGCCTTCCTCGACACCCGCGCGCTGCATGCCGATCAAAAACACTAAGTCAAACGAACCAAACCCACCCGGTACCATCGAGATCAAACCGGCTGTCGCAGCGATAATGAAAACACCGATGACTTTTGAGAAACTGACATCCGTTCCGAGCGCCGCGAGGATCAGATAGACGACAACGCCAGCACTGAACCATTCTGCGAGTGAGACGAGTGAATATAACGCAATCGATTTCGGATGGATGCTACTATTGCCTCGTCGAAACGAGAACAGCAGATAGAGTGGAAAGAAGAATGCGACACCAATGATGACGGGCCACAGCCATTTTTTTAAATCGAGCACTTCAAACGCCGGAAAAACGTGTAGAAGCGATAAGGCAGATAAGATGGACAATCCACTGATCAACGTCGGTGCCATCCAGCCGATCGCCTTCAACAAACGACCGCCTTCAACGAATGGTCGATAAAGAGCGGAGCGGATCGCCATCCCAGCGAGACCGCCGAATCCGATGATGCCGTTAAAGGAGTTCGCAATCCAAGATGCTCGGAAAATTAGTCCGATCGGTGCTTTCGCCTCCAATGAACGTAATAAGAAGAAGTCATAAAAGAACATCGTCGAGACTGCCGCAAGACCTGCGAGAATCAACAGGATGAATTGCCAAGATGGGACTTGACGAATCGCTTGAATCGATTCCTGTAGCGACAAACTACGCAATTCGTTTTGTCCTTGATAAAAAATGAATCCAATCAAGACGATCGGCAAGATGATCTTCGCAATCGTCATGATGCGTTGTTTTGAAAATTTCAAGCTGCCAGCCTCCTTGATTTACGGATTAAATGCATAAGACGAACAAGTAGTAGCGTTGCTCCGACCGCAAGACCGATGATCAATCCCCACCAGTAACCATCTGGTCCGAGCGTCGTATAGCGTTCGAGATAAAAACCTAATGGTAGTCCAATGATCCAGTAGGCAGCAATCGTCAACAAGAAGGTGACGTTGACATCCTTGAATCCACGTAATGCACCTTGCGTCGGTGCAGCAACGGCATCCGACAGTTGAAAGAAAATCGCTAAAATCATGAAGTGTGCGGCTGCTTCGATGACTTGAGGATCACGACTATATAAAGCGGCAAGTTCTTCATTCTTTAAGTACAACAAGATTCCGGAGAACAAGGAGACGGCAACACACATCGTCAATCCAATGACGACGTACTGGACAGCGTCCTTGATTCGTTTGGCACCGACCTCAAAACCGACTGTGATCGTCAAAGCGGACGCAGCAGATAATGGGATCATATAGACGAACGAAGCGAAGTTGATGGCCGCTTGATAGGCACCGATGATGACATCGCCGTACGCTCCGAGCAGCAACGTGACCGCCGAGAAAATACTGACTTCAGAAAAAATCGCTAGACCAATCGGAGCACCGAGTAGAATCAATTCCTTGATTCGCTTCATATCTGGACGGTAAAAGCGCCGCAGAATCCCAAGGCGTTGAAATAATTCTCCTTTGAAGACGACAGCGATGATCGCTAGACAGAGAATCCAGTACGTGATGGCAGTCGCAACTCCCGCGCCCACTCCACCAAGTTCCGGAAAACCGAAGTTTCCGAAGATGAATAGATAATTGAAAAGGACGTTAATGGGTAAAGAGATTAGTAGTAAGACCATCGTGATATTTGATTTACCTAATGAATCGACGAGTGTTCGTAAAACGAAGAAAACGAACATCGGTACGATCCCGAGTGCTAACATCACGAGATAATTTCGCGCGACTTCACGCGCCTCTGCTGATAACTCCATCCGTTCGAGAATCGGATTGACAGCAATAAGTCCGATGACTACGGTCAAACCAATGATCACGACAGCAACGTACAACGCCTGCATGACGATCCGTTTGACTTCCCGCTCGCGTTTCGCTCCCATCGCTTGGGAAACGAGCGGTGCGACGGCAAGTAGAATACCGGTCAGTCCTGTGTAGACGGGTGCCCAGAGACTTGCTCCGACACCGACTCCTGCTAAATCAGCAGAACCATATCGACCGGCCATGACCGTATCGAAAAAACTAATTAAGTAAAACGCGACTTGCGTTACGAGGATGGGAAAGAAAATTTTCATGAATTGCTTCATCTTTCCTGAGAACGTAACTGTTTCTAACATGTTTCCACCACATTTCAGGAGGAGTCCTCCTTAATTTTAAAACCTAGCACTCTTGAACTCTTACGAAAATAATCCGAGGAGGGATTCATCTCATGAACCATCGAGATACTGAAAAGCTGACTTTCGAACTGCTGGAGACATGGTCTACCTTCAATCATTATGCCAAAGAGGCTCAAACGTTTGAAAATCCGGAAGATGTCCATCAAGCGCGGATTCGGTTACGGAAACTGATCACATTCGCCCGATTGGTCGATTTAACGGAGGAACCCGTGTATTTGATTTGGAAGCGGTTGATGCATGCTTTCGGCGAAGTCCGTGACCTCGACGTACAACTGGAAGCAACCTCAAACAAAACAGAAATCGATCAGTTGTTCGCAAACCATGTCGCTCTGCAACTTCAAGGGAAACGTTCAACTTTAATCGAGACCATGCATCTCTTGATCTCAAATGAACTGGATCGATCCGTTCGTCGCTTTTTAGCCGGTCCGATGACAAAGCGCCTCAAACGGATGTCAGAAAAAGAGCTGATTCAGGCCGCCGAGAAACGCTATGAAAAAAAACGTGAACAATTTGAAAAAGTGCAACGAAAGGATGGAACGAAGCGTGTCGAACGGATGCATGAATTACGGCTTGCTACAAAAGCATACCGTTATACAGTCGAGTATCTTCGTCCCTACACGCATCAACCGAAGTCTGCTGTTGATCGTCTAAAGACAACCCAGACACGACTCGGACACATCAATGATACGTATCAGCGATTAGAAAGATGGCGCTCTTTCGAGGTTCCATCTGCTTATCAAGAAGAGCGTTTGCGTCAGATCAAGCGTTTAGAGGACGAACTACGTTCTGCGCTTGATCAGATTGAAATCGCTCATGGATGACGTTGAACGAGTAATTCCAGCATCTTTGTTCCGGCAATCGAGTTCCCTTTGGCATCAAGCGATGGTCCAAAGACACCGATTCCGAGATCGGCCATATCGAAATCACTTCGACCGCAAGCAACGACTGCACCGGAAACACCACTTTTTCCTGGAAGCCCGACTTGGACGGAAAATTCTCCAGATGCATCGTACATGCCACACGTCGTCATGATTGCTCGAATGATTCGTGCGTTCCGACGTGAAATGACTTGGCGTCCTGATGGCGTCTTACCGGATGTACTCAAAATTTTCCCCATCATGGCAAGTCCTTTACAGTTCGTCAAAATCGCACATTGTTTCGTATAGACGTCGATGATTTCTTCGACATTGCCTTCGATGACACCGTGATAGCGCATGAAGTAGAGCAACGCCCGATTCAAATCCGTCGTTTCGAATTCCGATTCAGCAACATCTGCGTCATATTTTACCATTTCTACTTCAATATCCAATAGCTTTGCGATGAATTGACGCAATTGAAGTAATTTATCGGCAGCATCTGTTCCCGGTAACATGCTCGTCACGGCTAGTGCTCCTGCATTGATCATTGGATTGAGCGGTTTTGTTGGAATCGTCTCTTCAAGTTTTGCGATCGAATTGAACGCATCGCCCGTCGGTTCCATCCCGACTTTTGAAAAGACATAATCTTCTCCGAATGTCTCGAGGACGAATGCGAGCGTGATGATCTTCGATACACTCTGTAGTGTAAACATCGTATCTGCATCACCTGCAGAGACGAACGTCCCGTCGGCATTACAGACGGCGATTCCGAGCTGTGTCGGATCAACCTTCGCAAGCTCTGGGATGTAACTGGCGACTTGTCCAAGCACCGTATACGGACGGCATTCTTCAATCAACTCCTCGAGTTGGGCTTGTGTAACATTCATGGCGTTCCCTCTTTCTCTTTTTTTCTAGCTTATCACGCATCTGACGGATACGGATATGGTTCTTCCGTAAACGCTAAAAGGAGTCGACTCGTTTCAGCCGAGTCGGCTCCTTTTTCTAACATCTGCTTCATCCGTGGACGACTAGTTCGCCGTCTTCTACGTCAATCGCAATCCGGGCACCATCTTGTATCGCCCCACTGATCAAGGCACGGGCAAGTTTCGTCTCAATCGTTCGTTGCATATAACGATTGATTGGACGTGCGCCGTATTGTGGTTCGAAGGCTTCTTCGAAAATCAACGTCTTCGCAGCATCCGTGACATCAATCGTAATGCCACGTCCAGATAAACGTGAACTCATTTTCTCGACCGCTTTGTCGATGATTCGTTCAATTTCTGTCCGGTGGAGTGGATGGAATAAAATCGTATCATCGATCCGGTTCAAGAACTCCGGTCGGAAGTGGCGCTTCAGTTCTTGGCGAACGGCTTCCTCTTCCGATGCATCGATGACACCATCTTTGGCGGCTTCAAGCAGGATGGGTGCTCCGATGTTTGACGTCATGATGACGATCGTGTTTTTGAAGTCGACGACCCGTCCTTGCGCATCCGTCAATCGACCATCGTCGAGCAACTGAAGCAAAATATTAAAGACGTCGCCGTGCGCTTTTTCGATCTCATCGAACAACAGAACCGAATATGGACTCCGTCGGACGGCTTCCGTCAATTGACCGCCTTCTTCATAACCGACGTATCCTGGAGGCGCACCGACGAGACGGGAGACATTGTGTTTTTCCATATACTCCGACATATCGATGCGGACGATGTGATCTTCACTATCGAACATCGCGGCTGCCAAGGCTTTTGCGAGTTCTGTCTTCCCGACCCCTGTCGGACCGAGGAACAAGAACGAGCCAATCGGGCGGTTCGGATCCTTGATGCCAGCTCGCGCTCGAATGACAGCGTCCGCGACGAGACGGACCGCTTCGTCTTGACCGAAGACACGCTCATGAAGCGTATCTTCAAGATAAAGTAATTTTTCGCGTTCGCCCTGCGCAAGCCGCGTCACTGGAATGCCGGTCCATTTCGAAACGATGTCGGATATCTCTTCTTC
Source organism: Exiguobacterium sp. UBA5002 (assembly GCF_002396765.1). Lineage (NCBI taxonomy): Bacteria > Bacillati > Bacillota > Bacilli > Caryophanales > Exiguobacterium > Exiguobacterium sp. UBA5002. The sequence continues at coordinate 29,492 of NZ_DGYQ01000045.1, read as the reverse complement.
CGTCACCGCTTCTCGAACGAGTTCGTGTGAGACGTGTTCAGATGACTCTTCCGCGACTTTCAGACGTGCCTCAAGATCCGGAATTTGACCGTACTTGATTTCCGATGCTCGGTTCAAGTCATAGCGCCCTTCCGCTTCTTGTAATGCCAGTTTTGCCTTCTCAAGATCCGCGCGTAACTGTTGGACACTTTGCGAACTCTCTTTTTCCCGTTCCCATCGTGTCCGAAGCGCACTCTCGTCTTCTCGAACAGAGCTGAGTTCTTGTTGTAAGATGGCAAGTCGTTTCCGAGATGCTTCATCTGTCTCTTTCTTTAACGCAGCTTCCTCGATTTCGAGCTGCATGACCCGACGGACGAGGGAATCTAGTTCAGCTGGCATCGACTCCATATCGGTCCGAATCATAGCACATGCTTCATCAACGAGATCAATCGCCTTATCCGGCATGAACCGATCCGTAATATACCGATCGGATAACACCGCCGCCGCGACGAGCGCATTATCATGAATCCGTACACCGTGGTGAATCTCGAACCGTTCTTTTAGTCCACGCAGAATGGAGATCGTATCCTCGACATCCGGTTCTGCGACGAGTACTTGTTGGAAGCGACGTTCGAGCGCTGGATCTTTCTCGATATACTTCCGGTACTCATCCAGCGTCGTCGCACCGATACAGTGCAATTCTCCTCGTGCAAGCATCGGCTTGAGCATGTTTCCGGCATCCATTGCGCCGTCCGTCTTCCCGGCACCGACGATCGTATGCAGCTCATCGATGAACAAGAGAATCTGTCCTTCGGCTTCCTTGACTTCATTCAAGACTGCTTGCAGTCGCTCTTCGAACTCACCACGGTATTTCGCACCAGCGACGAGCGCACTCATGTCTAAACTGAACAACTGCTTGTTCTTCAGACTCTCCGGTACATCTCCTCGGACGATCCGTTGCGCGAGTCCTTCAACGATTGCCGTTTTCCCGACGCCGGGTTCTCCAATCAAGACGGGATTGTTTTTTGTCTTCCGACTCAAAATCCGGATGACACGTCGAATCTCATCATCACGGCCGATGACCGGGTCTGTTTTCCCAGACCGGAAATCCGCTACGAGATCACGTCCATATTTTTTCAGCACATCAAACGTCTCTTCGGGATTTTTCGTCGTGACCTTCCGATTGCCTCGCATACTGACGATCGCTTCCCGGAGTGTCTCTTCCGTAATGCCTTGACGACGTAAATATTGAGCTGCTGGACTTGATTGTTTGATCAATGCTAGCAATAAGTGTTCGACGGAGACATAGTCATCCTGCATGAGACGCGCTTCCGTCTCTGCTTCCGTCAACACGTTCAGCAACGAGCTACCGATCCGAGGCGTCGTCGCCTGGGACAAAGCAGGAAGTTTACCAATCGCCTCGTCAATCGCTCCATTCAATGTCTCAATCCGTTGATTCAGCTTTTCAAAGACGACTCGTGCAATCCCTTCTTCTTGAGCAAGTAAGGCAAGTAACAAATGCCATTCTGTGATTTCACTATGACGACGTTGTTTTGCGATCGCTTGGGCAGAGACGATTCCCTCGTGTGCCCGATCCGTTAAACGTTCAAAATCCATCCTTGATCACTCCTTCACTGCAAGTTGACGTTCCCACTCTTCATAAAAGGCACGGTCCATCTCAGGTAACTTGACTTCGAGTTGGACAAGTAACGCCCCACGATGACCATTCGCTTGACTCAGACCACGATTTGGAATCCGGAGTCGTGCTCCTGGTTTCGTGCCCGGTTTGACTTTCAGTTTGATTCGTTTCCCTTCAAGCGTATCTGCGACGACTTCGCCTCCGAGCACAAGCGTCGTCGGATGAACACGGACGGTTGAAATGACGTCTTGGTCGACCCGTCGGAACTGATCGTCATCCTTCAAGTGAATCGTCACGTAAACATCTCCCGCGACACCTTGTCGGTTACGCATCGAACTTTTTCCACGTAAGCGAACTTTTTTACCGTCATAGACGTCTTTCGGAAGCGTCAGCTGGATCGAACCCGTCGCAAGACGCACCGTGACTTTTTCGTTCGTACTGAGATGACTGAGTGGGACCGTCAATTCAAGCTCTTCATCGGTCGACACTTCTTCCTGACTAAAGAACGAACCGAACATATCTTCAAATCCGAACGATTGTCCAGGTCGTGTCCGTCCACCACCTCCGAACTGTCGGAACAGATCTTCGTAATCTCCAGCGCCACCAGCTCCAGCGCCTGCCATCTGATCGAAGTTACTGCCGTATCGATCATACTTCGCTCGTTTTTCCTCATCTCCAAGCACATCGAAGGCTTCTTGGATATCCTTGAAACGCTGGTCCGCACTCGCCTCTTTATTGACGTCTGGGTGATACTGCTTCGCCAATTTGCGGTACGCGCGCTTAATATCTTGATTCGATGCATCCTTTGCGACACCGAGTGTTTGATAATAGTCTTTTGCCATTCGAGTTCACTTCCTTTTCCTATACTTCATTACCTTAATTATAAAAGCCACATCTTAATTGGTCAAATATAGTCAAACTTTTTTCTGACATTCTGTTCTCTTTTCACTTTACGTCCTTGCGACAAACAAGTTTCACCGGCTGAACCATGTTATACTGATAGCCAAACAGGAAATGAACGATGGGAGGATCTACAGATGGACGGTAAAACACGTAAAAATATCACGCCCGGTCTTAAAGTCAGCATCGTGTTGAAGCAAGATCAACGAACAGGTAAACGAACAGAAGGAATCGTCAAAGACCTTCTCACGAAATCTCCGCAACATCCGCACGGGATTAAAGTGCGCTTAGAAGACGGTCAAGTCGGTCGTGTTCAAGAAATTTTAGGATAAAAAGACAGCAATCGCTCGTCCTGATTCCTTTTCGGAGTCAAGACGAGCGATTTTTTTCATGATTTAGTAGCTTGTTCTAAGTAACGCCATGTCGCTTCGACGAGAATACGCGCTGCATCGAGCATCGCCGGCTCCTTAAAATCAAACTGTGGATGGTGATGCGGTGGATACGAAGCATCTCCCGCTCCTGTAAAAAAGAACGCACCAGGTACGTGTTGCAAGTAATAAGCGAAGTCCTCGCCACCCATCGTCGGTTCAATCTCAAATACACGCTCGTCTCCTAAAACTTCTCGTGCGACAGATTCAATCAATGCGGTGGGTGCAGCATGATTGACGACAGCTGGATAGCCTTTTTCGTATGTAAAGTGATACGTTGCTCCGACTGCCTCACAGATTCCTTTGATCGTCCGCTCCATCCGCTCGATGATCTCGTCCGCTGTCGCTTCATCAAACGTCCGGACCGTTCCTGTCAACATCGCTTGATCTGCAATGACATTAAACGTATTCCCAGCATGTAATGTTCCAACGGTCACGACTGCCGGCTCCAGTGGATTGAGTTGACGACTGACGATTGATTGTAATTCCTTAACGATCGTTGCCCCGAGTAAGACAGCATCAATCGTCTCATGTGGTTTCGCACCGTGTCCGCCTTTTCCATATAAGGTCAGTTCGAACTTATCAGCCGCCGCCATGATCGGACCAGTCCGAACACCGACGTGTCCTAAATCGATCGTTGACCAAAGATGCGTTCCAAAGATGACATCGACCCCTTCGAGACAACCGTCCGCAATCATATCGCGTGCACCGCCCGGAACGACTTCTTCCGCATGTTGATGAATCAAAACGACGTTCCCCGGTAATGATTCTCGCTGTTGCATGAGCGTCTCTGCGACAGCAAGTAACGTCGCCGTATGACCATCGTGACCGCATGCATGCATCACACCCGGAACCGTCGACCGATACGCGACCTCTTTAGCGTCAGCAATCGGTAAGGCATCAAAGTCGGCGCGTAACGCGACGGTCTTTCCCGGTTTTCCTCCACGAATATACCCGACGACACCACGTCCGCCGACCTCCGTCCTGACTTCGATTCCGAGCGCTTTTAAATGTCGCGCGATATAACGCGGGGTCTCGACTTCGTGAAACGACAACTCTGGGTGCTGATGTAAATAGCGACGGCGCTCGACCATTTCTGGATACAACGCGTCTAGTCCGGCAGTTCGTTCTGACATATATGTATCCCCCTTATTTCTTTTGATGCAGTGTCTTAACGCTCTCCCGCGTAAATTGGAGACGTTCGAGTGTATCTTCATAGTGTCCCGCAGCATACGATAAGAACAAGACATCGATCGCAAATAGTTGGGCGAGACGCGAACTGAGCGCCGCACTACGAAGCGGTGCTTCCGGAGCGCGTGATGTCCAAAGTGCGATATCCGCTAGTTGGCTGATCCGGTTGTCCCCGAAACGTGTCAGACTGATGACCTTCAGCCCTTGGATTTTCGCCAAACGGATCAATTCGACGACCTCTTCTGTTTCTCCGCTGTAAGAAATCGCAAAGAAGACATCTTCTTTACGTGCATTCGCTAAGATCGTCGCAAGTAGATGCTGGTCCGTTTCTTGAATCGCTAGTTTCCCGACACGCGTCCATTTTTGAGCAGCGTCTTCGGCTACGACATGCGATGCCCCAATCCCGTAAAAATAAATCGCACGCGCCTGATCAATCACATCAATCGCATCCGCAATCCGTTCATCATTCAACTGCTTCGCAGTATCCTGCAATGCTTGAATACTGTTACTAAGCGTTTTTTCAATCAAGTCGACGGGACGTTCATCCTTTTCGATATCGTGATACCCTTTTAAATCCGTCCGTGCTGTATCGGCAGAAATGCGCATCCGCAACTCCGGGTATCCTTTTAATCCAAGCGCGCGACAGAAGCGGACGACTGCAGCGGCACTTGTATCTGATTCTTCTGCAAGTTGGTGGATCGTCATGCGCGCAATTTGGTTCATATGCGTCAAGACATAGTCTGCGACTTTTCGTGAGGACGATGGTAGTTCCTCTCGAACTGCACCGATTTGTGAATAGATACCGCCTTTCATCTACATCTCTCCTTTATCCTCTTCTTAAAAGAACTGACGATTCATCACTTACCTCGTCGTTCCTGTGTGTAGAACTGTTCTTCTTTCATTATGCTCTCTTCTACTGGCTTTCGTAAATCTAAAAAATGGGAAAGTGAAACAAAATACCATTCTTCTTCCATACCCTTCCTTTCTGATTCATATGCTTCTCTCTTCCAGCATCCGTCGTACAAAAAAGCGACATTCCGCCCATTGGAGGAATGTCGTTACATAAAGTGAATGGAGAAATCAACGAATCTTGACGATCGGTTTCTTTGTATCCGGATCGAGGAATAGCATCGCTTCCGTATCCCCGTTCAAGTTCGTCACAGTGATCGTCGTTGGAATGTTTCGATTATACTCCCAACGATTCTCAAGCAGGTACGTCACGTACTGAACGAATGCGACGAGTTCTGCTTTTCCGTAAAATTGAACGGGAATCTTCATCTCAAGCTTTTTAAGTTCATCTTCTTGATAGAAGCCTTCCCCCATCATACCGGTGTAGTTCGGGAAGTAGTCTTCTAGGCGGTCTTTGAATAAATCGAACTTCGCTGCATCATCCCGCACGTCATTCGTTGCGCGTGCTGACGGGTAGTAGTAATAGCGCTCATTGTAGTTTTTCCAGTCGTTCGCACTGATTTGATTCCCGCGACCGATGAATGCAGACGAGAGATAGTGACCGGAAACCGGTGACCCTTCTTTTTCCTGGAGGTAGAGGGCGACGTGAATCGGTGTCGTCTTCATCCCTTGTGTCTTACGCATCTTCTTGACTAAATCGTTTGCCATCCGCTTCCCTTCAGCAACGACTTTCTTTTCATCAAGTTTAACGGTATAGGTCGGTCCATAGTTTTCATCTTGGAACACATACTCACTATTTAAGACAAGCGCAATCGACGTGCCACCAAGTTCGAGTTTCTTATCTTCTTCAAGCATGTAGTCTTGCTCTAAGATATGCGATAGAATCATAGGTGACTTTTGGTTTTTTTCTTTATACGACTTACCAGACGTGTAGGCTGGGTTCAGACCTTCAGGATCGCTGACGCCATCGCCTGCTTTTCCTTTTCGCAACAACCATTTCGCGATTTGGTCGGCTTCGAGTAACTGACCTTCTTGGTAATAGTATTTTTCCGGATCAAAAAACTGTGTCGAATGACGCATTAAACCCGTTTCGATTTCATCGAGCTCAAGACGTGAACTGACACGTTTTTGTGTCATTCCACGTGCGACACTTGGACGAAACGGCAAGACCGTCCGATAGTACGAATCCGTCGTATCAATGGCTGGACTGACAACGGCTTGGACTTCCTTACCTTGTTCACTTTCAGTAATGACTTCTTTTGTATCGCTACTTGGCGAAAGGTCGAACGAACAAGCACCTAAAAATAACGTGCTCGATAACGTCAACGCTACTGCTGTTTTATAGTTCATCTCTATTTGCACCCCATGTTTTTAAATCGTTCTCTTTATCATAACAGAATCGTTTTCCATCGGGGAAGGACAAGTTTTCCCCTGATTTTCAAAAAAGATGATGCGCTTTGGCGTATCCGAAAGGACTTTTTCTCATGACACGTCGTAAATTCATCGGTCTGCTTTTTTTACTGGCAGGCATCGCCCTTATTGCTTGGCCCTTCATCAGTGACTATCAGCGTGAACAGGAGGCAGCAAATTTAAAGGAACAATGGACCAAAAGTTTGAAGACCGTCGATGCGAAAGAGACAAAACAACCTCTTGCTAAATCTGGTGTCGGATTGCTCTCGATTCCGAGCATTGATTTTGAACAAGTCATCTTAGAGGGTTCGACGACAGCGGTGTTGGACCGTAGTATCGGTCATATTCCAGAAACCGGATCACCCGGAAAAGGCAATTATGCGCTCGCCGGACACCGAAGTTTCACGGAAGGGCTTCACTTCAATCGTCTACCTGACGTCAAAAAAGGCGATACCGTCGTCGTCACGACAAAAACACATCGGTATACGTACCGCATCACGTCCAGTCGTCTTGTCACACCGACGACATTGTCCGTTCTCGACCAATCCGTCGCTTCCCCAACAATCACATTGATCACCTGTGATCCACCAGAAACGGCAACGAATCGTCTCATCAAACAAGGTACTTTGATTCGGAGCGAGACGATTGCTTCGTGACAAAGATGAACACGAATAAAGGAAGGCGGAATCCCGCCTTCCTTTTTGTTTGATTGTTCTCACGCTTCGTGTTTAGCTAATTCTTCTAACAGACGCGCTTCATCCCAAATTTCGATACCAAGCGATTCCGCTTTCGTCAGTTTAGAGCCTGCCTTTTCCCCTGCGACGAGTACGTCCGTCTTTTTACTGACACTTCCTGTCACATCGGCTCCGAGTGCTTCGAGTCGTTTACCGGCCTCTGACCGTTTTAAGCTCTCGAGCGTCCCCGTCAAGACGATCGTTTTGCCGCCGAGCGGTGCATTCGTCTGATCGACCCGTTCACCAAGGAAACGTTGATTGACGCCGAGTTGTTCCAAATCACGAATCAATGCCTGTGCTTCCGGATGCTCGAAGTACTTCACGATTGAATCTGCGATTTTCCCCCCAATGCCATCGATTGCGACAATCTCATCGTAGCTTGCAGCCGCAATCCCTGCTAACGAATCAAAACGTTCCGCTAAGAGATACGCCGCTTTTTGACCGACGAGTCGGATTCCGAGACCAAATAAGAGACGCTCGACCGAGTTCTGTTTCGAGGCTTCGATCGCCGCAAGTAATTTATCGACGGACGTCTCACCCATGCGGTCAAACGTCAATAATTCCTCACGATCGAGTCGATATAAATCGGCAATCGTCCGGATCGCTTCATGGTCATACAATTGACGAACGACTTTTTCACCGAGACCGTCAATGTTCATCGCTTGACGCGAAACGAAGTGAATGATGCCTTCCATCAATTGCGCTGGGCATTCCGGACTGACACAGCGGATGTCCACTTCACCTTCGAGACGGACAAGTTCCGACTGACAGGCCGGACAATGCGTCGGGAAGACGATCGGTGTCTCTTCTCCTGTCCGTTCTGCCGTGACGACTTGTACGACTGCCGGGATGACATCGCCTGCTTTTTTAATGATGACCGAGTCCTGAAGGCGGATATCTTTTTCAGCGATGAAGTCAGCGTTGTGTAGTGTCGCATACGTCACCGTCGATCCTGCGACGACGACCGGTGCAAAACGGGCACGAGGCGTGACTTTCCCAGTCCGACCGACACTGAAATCAACGTCTTCGACTGTCGTCATGACTTCTTCCGCCGCGAACTTATAGGCAGTCGCAAAGCGGGGACTTTTTGCTGTGAAGCCGAGCTCTTCCTGATCATCGTATCGATCGACTTTCAAGACGATTCCGTCGATCTCATATGGCAGGCTCGCGCGTGCTTCCGTCCAATGTGCGATGTAGGCAAGAATCTCTTCCACCGTCTCACACGTCTGCATATGTTGATTGGTCGGTAACCCAAGTGAGGCAAGTTGTGCCATCGCTTCGCTATGTGAACGGGCCGTCAACGTATTGACACCGACGCCATACACGAATAACGACAGATTACGCGACGCTGTGATTGACGAATCCAGCTGACGCAGACTACCTGCTGCAGCGTTACGCGGATTCGCGAACAATGTCTCTTCTCGGCTAGCCCGGTCTTCATTCAAGCGTTCGAACGATTGTTTCGGCATGTAAGCCTCACCGCGGACTTCGACCGTCTCTTCCGCCTGCAAACGAAGCGGTAACGCTTTGATCGTCCGTAGATTCTGCGTGATGTTTTCGCCGACTGTTCCATCGCCACGCGTCGCCCCACGGACGAATCGCCCGTCTTCGTATTTCAGCGAGATGGCAAGTCCATCGAATTTCAGTTCGGCGACATACGTCGTCGAACGTCCGAGCGACCGCTCAATCCGAGCGACCCATTCGCGAATTTCCGTCTCATCAAAGACGTTTCCGAGCGACAGCATCGGTAAATCATGCGTCACCTTCTCGAACGCTTCGAGCGGTGCCGCGCCGACGCGTTGCGTCGGCGAATCCGGTGTGATCAGTTCTGGATGCTCTGTTTCTAACTCCGTCAGTTCACGAAGCAATTGATCGTACGTCGCATCCGGTACCGTTGGTTGATCCAGTACGTAGTATTCGTAGCTGTATCGGTTCAATGTTTGACGAATCTCATCTATACGCTGGCTTGCGTCCATCTGTGGACCTCCCGTCATACCTTTTTAATCGGTGCGAATTTCGCGAGCAATCGTTTGATTCCGACTGCTGGGAATGCGATATCGATTTCAAGATTATCCCCTTCACCACGAGTCTGGACGACTGTACCGAGTCCCCATTTCCCGTGCTCTGCCTTATCTCCGACCGACCAACCGAGCGTTTCCGCACCTGACGTCTTCATTGCTGTCGGTTTACTGATCGAGCGACCGATGACGGCCTTGCCTTGCGGGACAGGACGGTCTTCCCATGGGAGTGGCTTCGCTTTTTTACCTGTCCGCTCGATGACGACTTCCGGCAGCTCTGCTAGGAACCGTGATTCTTGGTTCGCGTTCGTCCGTCCATAAAGGGAGCGCATCCGCGCATGTGACAAGTAAAGGCGTTTCTCAGCACGTGTGATCCCGACATACGCGAGGCGACGTTCTTCTTCCATCTCGTCTTCATCTTGAAGCGAGCGGCTATGTGGGAACAATCCTTCCTCCATCCCAATCAAGAAGACGACAGGGAACTCGAGTCCTTTTGCCGAGTGAAGCGTCATCAACGTGACTTGTTCTTCCGGATCCGTCTCGTCGAGTGAATCAACATCGGCGACGAGTGTCAAATCGGTCAAGAAGGCGATGATCGTCCGGTCTTCCGGATCGGCTTTTGCCGTCTCCTTCTCGAAGTTTTGCGCAACAGTGATGAACTCGTTGATGTTCTCGAGACGGCTCTGCGCCTCAAGTGTTTTATCTTCCTTCAGCACTTGACGATAGCCTGATTTTTCGAGCACTTCTTCGACTAGTTCCGAAAGGCTGATGAATTCTTGCATTTGGCTGAGTCCGAGAATCATCGTCCGGAAATCCGTCAGCTTCGCTGCCGTCTTCGGTGCGATACTCGACAATTCGATATCGCGAATCGCTTCCATCAATGACACGCCCTGTAAGTCGGCGAAATCACGCAGCTTATCAATCGTCGTCGCACCAATCCCGCGTTTTGGTTCGTTGACGATCCGCGCGAAGGACAGGTCTTCATCCGGATTTGAAATCAAACGGAGATAAGCAAGCACGTCCTTGATCTCTTTACGATCGTAGAACTTCGTGCCACCGATCATTTTGTACGGAACGTTCGACTTAAGAAGCGTTTCCTCAATGGCACGCGATTGTGCATTCGTCCGGTACAGAATCGCGATATCGCTCAGTTTCATCCCGTAACGAAGTGAGTTCCGAATCTCCTGGACGATATAAAAGGCTTCTTCCCGCTCATTCTCCGCCGTATGAACGACGAGCTTCTCGCCTTCATCATTATCCGTCCAAAGTTTCTTATCTTTGCGTGTCGAGTTGTTTTGGATGACATGGTTGGCTGCTTCCAAGATTCGTTTCGAAGAACGGTAGTTTTGCTCGAGTAAGATGACAGCTGCATTCGGATAGTCCTCTTCGAACGAGAGGATGTTCGCGATGTCAGCACCACGCCAGCGATAGATCGACTGATCCGAGTCCCCGACGACACAGAGATTCTGATGTCCCGATGCTAACAGGTTGACGAGATCATACTGGGCTTTGTTCGTATCTTGATACTCATCGACATGAATGTAGCGGAATTTCTTCTGATAGTAAGCAAGGACATCCGGACTCTTCTTGAACAATTCCGTCGTTTTTCCGATCAAATCATCAAAGTCGAGCGCGTTGTTCCGGCGTAAGACCGCTTCATATCCTTTATAGATTTCAGCAACTGTCTTTTCATACGGGCTCGTCACGATCGAGGCGTAGAATTCAGCACTGCGTAATTCATTTTTCTGTGACGAGATGATCGTCAGCATCGAACGTGGATCCCATTTTTTCGGGTCCAAGTTTTGTTCCTTTAAGACGAGCTTGATCGCCGATTGCTGATCACTTGAATCAAGAATCGTGAAGTTACGATCGTATCCAAGCTGATCGATGTCGCGACGTAACATCCGGACGCACATCGAGTGGAAGGTCGAGACCCAAATATCGTTCGCGACACCACCGACCAAACGACCGATCCGGTCTCGCATTTCTCGCGCCGCCTTGTTCGTGAACGTAATCGCGAGGATGTTCCACGGTGCGACTTGTTTAGCCGCCATCAAATAAGCGACCCGATGTGTCAGGACGCGTGTCTTCCCGGAACCGGCTCCTGCCATGATCAGCAGTGGACCTTCCGTATGCTTGACTGCTCTTGCTTGCTCAGGGTTTAGTCCACTGACGAGCTGTTCACTCAAATTAAACATATCAATAGCCTCATTTCTTATATTCCGAACTTTTGTTCCTATATTTTATCGTGTCGCTGCGACAGTCGCAAGCGCTGCTTTTAAATCCTCATAAATGACGTTCCCGACGACGATCGTATCCGCATACTGCAGCATCTCACGCGCTCGCTCCTCGGAGTCGATTCCTCCACCGTAAAACAGGCGTGCCTGTTTCAAGACATCGCGAACGGCTGCTACTCGTTCCGGTTCTCCGTAAACGCCACTGTATTCGAGATACACGACCGGTAGACGGAAGACGCTATCCGCTAACTGCGCATAAGCGACCGTCTCATCTAATGTTAACGGTTTTGCTTGTGTCACACGCGCGACCTTCGCATCAGGATTCAGGACGATATACCCTTCCCCGACAAGATCAGCGTGTGCCAGCATATGACCGACTTGTTCTAACGCCTCGACTTGTTTTTCAACGACGTACTTTAATGTTCCCGCATTCAGGACTGTCGGTGTCAGATACGTATCAAATCCCATCGTTGCGGCTTCGAGTTCAGAAATCTCGAGTGCCACTGCGACTGGATACCGGCGCAAACGCATCAAGAGATCAAGCGTCGCATCGAGTGTGATGTCATCTGTTCCACCGACAAGGATCGCATCCGTTCCGGACGTCGCAATCGCCTGCAGGCTAGCATCATCAATTGGTTTTGCTGGATCTAGTTTAAAGACATGTCGCCATTCATTAAAAGGTAATAACACGGTTCGTCCCATCCTCTCTTTCTCATTCCACATTCAGTATAAAACAAAAAACCATCTCGCGCAGGGCGAGATGGTCAGACGTGTGTCCGTCGTTTCGTCAAGAGTGACGCCAGTAACAACGCAAAGACAGCATATACCGGCACGAACGCCCACGGCTCTGCCAAAAAGAAGCCGAGTACCGGGACGTCCAGTAACGGTGAATCCGGTGAACAGAGTGCTCGGCCGTTGACGAGCGCCAAAAACGGTAAGACAGGAACAGCAAAGATATAGGCGAAGTTGATCCAAAAGGCACGTTTCATAAAAGAGCCTCCTTATCCGATGATGACGGATTCCTTCGGATAGTTATAGTTACGTTTCGGTTGGTTCGCCTTCAAGAGAAGAACGAACGAGATGACACCGATTCGACCGATGAACATCAGCACGGACAACGTCCATTTTCCGATATCCGATAGTTGATCCGTGATGCCGAGCGATAGACCGGTCGTTCCGAACGCCGAACAGGCTTCAAAAAACAGCACGAGGAACGGGGCATCCTCGACAAGCAACAAGACGATCAATCCGACCATCGTCACACCAGTCGAGACGACGATGACGACGAACGCTTTCCAGATGTCCGACTGACCAATCTCACGACCAAAGATTTTGATGCCGTATTCGCCTCGGATGAAGGCGATGACACTCAAGACGGCGACCGCGAACGTCGTCGTTCGAATCCCCCCACCAACGGAAGACGGTGACGCCCCGATGAACATCAAGAGCGACAGGACGAAAATCGACGCTTGTGAGAAGGAGGTGATGTCGACCGTCGTCAATCCCCCGTTTCGGGTCGTGACGGATTGGAACAAGGCGTCGACGAGCTTCTCATCGATCGGTAAACCTTTAAAGGATTGGTTCCATTCAAATAGCAGCAATGCTACCGTTCCGAATAGGACGAGAATGAAGAACGTTGACGCCGTCAATTTTGTAAACAGTGAAAAATGATACGGTTGACGTGTCGCTTGGCGTGTCGCCCGGTACGAGATGTAGCGCCGTACTTCGACGAGTACCGGAAAGCCGATCGCACCAAGTGTCAGTAACAAGATTTGCATGAAGACGACGAACAAATCACCGCGAAACGGTAGTAACGATTCACCCGTGATATCAAAACCAGCATTCGTCGTCGCACTGACCGATCCAAACAGTCCTTGGAGCATCGCTTCACCTAGTGTCGGAAAATATTTCGTATAGTACAGCCCGAGAATCAATGCCCCGATCAATTCAATCGAGACGATGATCAAGATGACTTCCCGAATGTATTTGACGACCCCTTGCATCGTCGTCTGGTTCTGATCTCGGACGACGAGTTGGCGTTCCCGAAAGCCGATTCGTTTTCCGAGAATGACCCACATCGCGATATGAAGCGACATCAAACCGATTCCGCTGACTTGCACTAAAATCATGATCATGAAGTAGCCGAACGTCGTGAAGGTTTCTGAGACCGAGACCGTCGTCAAACCAGTGACACTGACACAACTGACCGCCATGAAGACGAGGTCCGTGAAATCCCAGTTGTAGTCTCCCTTGGTCGACCACGGCAGACCGAGTAGGATGATTCCGATGATGACCGCAACGAAGTAGATGATGACGAGCGACTGGATGGGCGTCAGCCTTCGAATGAAATGCTGAATTTTATGTTGTAACGCAAAATCCAATATGACACGCCCCCCTTCATAGAAGTAGCGGATAACATTAGTTATCCGCTACTTCTTGCTCGATAAGACCTAGGCGGGCAAGCGCCAGATCATAACCGCCTGAACCGTAGTTCAAGCAACGTTTGACACGCGAGATTGTTGCTGTTGAAGCACCGGTCGCCTTTTCGATTTTGTGATACGTATTGCCTTCACGTAATTGACGTGCGACTTCAAGACGTTGGGCGAGCGCCTGGATTTCGTTGACGGTCGCTAAGTCTTCGAACAACGTATAACAATCTTCTAATGAATTCATCTTCATGATGGCTGTAAATAACTGATCCAATTCTTTTCCACGCAATTTATCGAGTTGCATCTTGTGACTCCCTTTCCCATTCAATTGCTCTTTAATAGTTTAAAGCGCGACGTTTTAAAATTCAAGCATCATCGCAAAATCGCTGGGAAAAGGACTTTTTTCCGAAGGACTTCGTATATTCCCTGCGGCGTGATCCGCACATATGGCAAGTGAGTTGACGCTAGGAATAGCAACGTATAGACAGGATCTTCAAACGCATAACCGCGTTCGAACAAGGCTTCCCGTAGAGCGGTTTCCTGAACGATCAAATCTTCGAGTGGCAATTCGGACGTCTGCCCCATCAAGGTCAACGGAACTTCAGCGACGACTTCTCCGTCCTCGACGAGAACGATTCCGCCGCCGAACGCTTTCATGCGATCAAACGCGACTTGCATGTCTCGTTTCGATTTACCGATCATCAAGATATCACCGCTAATCGAGTACGAACTGACGAGACCACCGACTTGTGTCGCAAAGTTTTTCAGAACGGTATTCAGTCGCCACTTCCCTTCCCGGTCGAGTAACATTAGGAAGGATTCATCACATCCTGCCGGTAGCACAGGCACACTTGTATCGTGTTCGACTTGATAGAGCTTCATGATGACGGAATTGACCATCTCAAGACCAACCGGCATGCTAAACGAGAAATCCTGTTCCGTTAAGGAAACCTGGACTTCCGAGCGTGGCATGAGCGCATAGACAGCATCGAGTGCTTCTGCCGGGTAACAGGGGATGTCTGCTTGACGGACCCATGTGCCACGCGCAAGAACGGCGACAGGTGTCGGTGCGTCTTTTGCCTCAAGGAAATTGAGATGCGCGATCCGTCCAGGTGCGATACTCCCGAGTAGATGATCGAGATTAAAATGACGCGCTGCATTGTACGACGCGATCCGGTACGCTTCTTCGACCGGGATGCCTGCCTCGAGCATCAATCGGATCGTCTCATCCATCATGCCTGCCTTATAAAAGGACGGCGTTGAACCATCTGTCGTCACGAGCACCTTATCGAACTGCGTCAACCCTGCTTCGACGAGACCTTTAAAGATATCCGGTAGATCTGGACGAATCGATGAATAACGAATTGTCGTCGTATAGCCAAGTTCAAGACGTGTCATCGCTTCTTCGACCGTCATCGCTTCGTGATCGCTCGTCACGCCATACAGCGCCATCTTCGTCAGCGTATTCGCTGAAGCACCAGGGAAATGACCTTCGATCGGTTTTCCAAGTTTAATCGCATCCTGCATCCAATGGAGCAATTCATCGTCCCCTTGCGAGAGACGTGGCCATCCCGTCAACTCACCTGCTTGGATGACTTGTGGATGCTTGAGCCACGCTTGAATCCGGCGATTATCGATCGAGATACTGTCGGCATCAAGCTCGGTTTGTGCGTCGAGTCGTGCCCACCAGTACATCGAGGTCGGTAAGTCTGCTAGCGCCTCGACTTGAGCAAACGCTTGCTCCGTCGGCTCTAATAATAACAACATGTTGTCGTTGACGAGCGTCGATGTTCCCCGCTCTGCTGCGAATTTTGCAAGACTCGCTGGATTGTAAAGTTGGAACGGATGGGCATGGGGTTCAATGTAACCGGGTACGATATATTGACCTGTCGCATCATGGTACGCATCGGCTTGTTCCGGCATCTCTGGACCGACATAGACGATCCGGTCGCCACTAATCCAGATGTTCGCCGTCCGCCATGCTTTGACACCATGATTCAGGTAAGTGGCATTCTGTATGACAAGTGTCGGTGCAAGCTTTCCGCTGATGACCGCTTGGTGTGTTCGTACTTCAGATTTCGTCCAAGGGGATCTTCCACAATTTTTTTTCACGAAAGCTCGACCTCCTTTGTTTTATTGAAAACGCTTTCTTATAGTTCTTATACTAAAATGTTGCTAAGTAAGTTTCAAGAAGTTTTGCCCCGTTCCGGATTCATTTGGTCAAAATAACACAAATTCGCCATGGAAGACAAATCTTTTCGTACACTTCGCCAAGAAACAAAAAACCAGACGCGACTCCTTCGAGCACGTCTGGTTCAGATATCATGATTCATGCGAGGCACGAAAGGCTTTTTGAGCGATATCAGTTCGGTAAAAGAATGGCTGATCCGTCACGTCTGGTAAGTTTGCATAGACCTGTTCGACAGCTTGCTCGATCGTCTCGGCACGGCTGACACACACGAGGACACGTCCACCAGCTGAGACAAGTTGATCGTTTCGTCCTGCCGTTCCGGCATGAAAGACGAGAAGATCACCCCCGATCTGGTCAAGTGGAATCACTTGTCCCGTTTTTGGCGCTTCCGGATATCCTTCTGCTGCGACGACGACACCGACAGCTGCTTGATCCGTCCAAACGACTTCTGGTGTCTGTCCGTCCATCAGCGGCATGATGACATCAAGCAACGGCGTCTCTAAGCGCGGGAGAATGACTTCTGTCTCCGGATCACCGAACCGAGCATTGAACTCGATGACGAATGGTCCTTGTTTCGTCAGCATCAGACCGGCATAGAGGAAGCCGGTGAACGGAATTCCTTCGCTTGCCATCTGATCGACGAGCGGCTGAATGATGCGAGCAACAGCTTCTGTCGTCAACGCTGCTTCGTCCCACTGAGGAAGCGGAGAATACGCGCCCATGCCTCCTGTGTTCGGACCTAAGTCACCGTCAAACGCCCGTTTATGATCTTGCGACAATACCATCGGGATGACCGTCTCTTCGTGCACGAATGCCATCAACGAACACTCTTCCCCGATCAGGCATTCTTCGATGACGACGCGGCTTTGTTGACCGTATTCTCCGGCAAACGTATCGTGGATTGCAACAAGCGCTTGGTCCACGGTTTCTGCGACCGTGACTCCTTTTCCGGCAGCAAGTCCATCGGCTTTGATGACGATCGGTGCACCCGCTTTGCGAACATACGCCTCTGCATCTGCTGCTGAAGTAAAGACGACGTGAGCAGCGGTCGGAATACCGGCACGCTCCATCAATTCTTTCGCGAACTGCTTACTTCCTTCGATCGCTGCCGCTTCCCGTGTTGGTCCGAAGATTTGTAGTCCCGCTGCCTGAAAGGCGTTAACGACTCCGAGAACAAGTGGTCCTTCTGGTCCGACAATCGTCCAATCGATCTGTTCGTCTTGTGCGAACGTCACGAGTTCATCGATAGCATCTTCGGCGATCGGAACACATGTGGCTTGTGTCATCCCGGCATTCCCAGGCGCAGCATACACGGTCTCGATCCGTTCATCCTGTGCCAGCTTCCAGACGAGCGCGTGTTCACGCCCTCCTTTACCAATCACCAATACCTTCATTCAAATCGCCTCCGCTTAGTGTTTGAAATGTCGAACGTTCGTAAAGACCATCGTAATGCCATGTTTGTTACACGCATCGATCGACTCTTGGTCACGAATCGAGCCGCCTGGTTGAATAATTGCTGTAATGCCAGCTGCTGCTGCCGCTTCGACCGTATCACCCATTGGGAAGAAAGCATCGGAAGCAAGGGACGCGCCAACTGTTTTTTCTCCGGCTTGCGTAATCGCGATGTTCGCTGAACCAACACGGTTCATCTGTCCTGCACCAACACCGACCGTCACTTCGTCCTTCGCGAGAACGATGGCATTCGACTTGACGTGTTTGACGGCGCGCCATGCGAGTTTCAAGTCCTCCCATTCCGCTGCTGTCGGTTTGCGGTCTGTCACGACACGTGCTGCTGCATCATCAAGCGTCTCATCGTCACTGTCTTGGACGAGCATGCCGCCAGCGACTGCTGTATAACGGATCGCTTGGACACGTTTGACGTCGAGTTCAAGCAGACGGATGTTCTTTTTCGCTGACAACAAGGCGAATGCTTCTTCTGTGAAGGATGGAGCGATGATGATCTCAAGGAAGATACCGCTCAATTGTTCTGCTGTCTCTAAATCGACTTCACGGTTCAAGGCGACGATGCCACCGAAGATCGACACTGGATCGGCTGCATGAGCGCGGCGGAATGCCTCTCCGATCGTTGGACCGACGGCCACACCACATGGGTTCATGTGTTTGACGACGACGGCTGCTGCTTCGCGGAACTCATCGAGAATTTCAAGTGCGGCGTTCGCATCTTGAATGTTGTTATACGACAACTCTTTACCGTGCAATTGTTTCGCTGAAGCGAGGGAAGCTCCACGGTAAATCGGTGTTTTATAGAAGGCTGCTTCTTGGTGTGGATTTTCTCCGTAACGGAGATCCTGGACTTTTTCAAGCGTGATCGTCAACTGATCGGGGAACTTCTCACCTGTTTGCGTCAAGAAATAATCCGCGATCAACGCATCGTACGCCGCTGTATGCCGGAAGGCTTTCGCCGCAAGACGTTGGCGTGTCTCAAACGTCGTTCCACCTTCACGAACCTCGGCAACGACTGTTTCGTAATCAGCTGGATCGACGACGACCGTGACAGCTGCGTGGTTTTTCGCTGCTGAACGCAACATGCTTGGTCCACCGATATCGATGTTCTCGATCGCATCGGCATAGGCAACGTCTTCTTGTAAGACTGTCTGCTTGAACGGATACAGATTGACGACGACGAAATCAATCGGTTGGATCTGTTGCGCAGCCATCTGCTCACGATGCGATTCAAGGTCACGACGACCGAGTAATCCACCATGAACCATTGGATGGAGCGTCTTGACACGTCCATCGAGCATTTCTGGGAATTGTGTGACTTCACTGATACCAATGACCGGAAGCCCAGCTTCCTCTAACGCTTGATGTGTTCCGCCTGTCGAGACGAGCTCGATCCCTGCTTCATGAAACGCTCGTCCTAATTCGACGATTCCTGTTTTATCCGACACACTAATTAACGCTCTCATACGTTTGCCTCCTCTTTCATCCACTCTTCGATGACTTGCGGATACAGTCTATGTTCGACACGCTGAATCGCTTGTTGCAATGTTTCACGCGTCATCTCTTCTGTAATCCGGACGGCTTCTTGGGCCATGATCGGTCCTGTGTCCATTCCTTCATCGACTATATGAATTGTAACACCTGTGATTTTAACTCCGCCACGAAATGCTTGTCCGATCGCATCTTTTCCCGGGAAGGCCGGAAGTAGCGACGGGTGGATGTTGACGATCCGCCCTGCGTATCGTCCGAGCAACTCTTCCCCGATCAATCGCATGTAGCCGGCAAGAATGATCCTTTCGACACCTTTCGCTTCAAGACGGGCAATGATCTCCCGCTCAAAACTCGGTTTATCCGGATAGTCCTTCGCCCGAAAGACGAAGACGTCACATCCGCGTCGTTTTGCCCGCTCGATGACTGCTGCGTCCGGTTGATCGCAGACGATCAGTTCGATCGAGGCATGTAACGCTCCTGCCTCGATTGCTTCAAAAAGTGCTTCGACATTACTACCGCTACCAGATGCAAAACAGGCGATCTTCATGCGTCGACTCCTTGAATCCGGACACCTTCTTGATCGGTCACCTGACCAATCACGTACGCCGTCTCATTTTCACGAGCGAGGCGTGCTGTCACTTCCGCGACATCTTCTGGTTTGACGATCAACATGAAACCGATCCCCATGTTGAAGACGTTGTACATGTCATGTCGTGGCAAATCACCCGCTTGCTCGAGCCAGTCGAAGACTGGTAACGTCGGCCACTTTTTCGGGTCGAACGATGCGCCAAGCCCTTCCGGTAAGACACGTGGTACGTTCTCGTAGAAACCACCACCCGTAATATGGACCATCGCTTGAATCTTTTCCGTCTCAAGGGCTGCTTTGACCGCTTCGACGTAGATTCGTGTTGGCATGAGGAGCGCATTTCCGAGCGTATGACCAAGCATCATGACTTCATCTTCGTAGCGGAGTCCACTGTCGGCGACGATTTTACGGACGAGTGAGAACCCGTTCGAATGGACGCCAGACGAAGCGAGACCGAGAATGACATCTCCTGCTGCGACGTTATCACCTGTGATCAATTTTTGTTTCTCGACGGCACCGACGGCGAACCCGGCGATATCATATTCGCCGTCCGCATACATCCCTGGCATTTCCGCTGTCTCGCCGCCGATTAACGTACACCCCGCCTGGACGCAACCTTCTGCGACACCTGCGACGATCCGTTCGATCTTCGCCGGAATCGCCTGACCGAGCGCGATATAATCAAGGAAATAAAGTGGTTCCGCGCCTTGGACGATGATATCGTTCACACACATCGCGACACAGTCGATTCCGATCGTATCGTGTTGTTCCAGTGCGAAAGCGAGCTTGAGCTTCGTACCGACACCGTCTGTCCCACTGACGAGGACTGGTTCTTTCAACTGCAATTGGCTGAGGTCGAACATCGCACCAAAGCTACCGAGTCCCGTCAATACTTCTTTGCGCATCGAACGGGCGACGTGTTTTTTCATTCGGGTGACTGACTCATATCCTGCTGTCAGACTCACACCTGCTGCTTCGTAATGTTTGCTCATGTTCTTCCCCCATCTATCAAAGTTTAGCTTCTAACTCGAGCGAACCGAGCGGTGTCGGATACTCTCCTGTGAAGCAAGCGGTACATTGTCCTTTTAATGGTCCATCGAACGGGCGGTCGATTGCATCGACCATACCCGGTACAGTTAGGAATTCAAGTGAATCAGCACCGATTTCTTGACGGATTTCTTCCGGCATCAACCGGGCAGAGATCAACTCGTCTTTTGACGATGTATCAATCCCGTAATAACATGGATTCGTAATCGGTGGTGCCGTGATGCGGACATGAACTTCCGTCGCACCCGCTTCACGTAATAAACCGACGATCCGGCGACTCGTCGTTCCCCGGACGATCGAATCATCGACCATGATGACACGCTTTCCTTGTACAACGCCGCGTAGCGCGGACAACTTCATTTTGACCCCACGTTCCCGTAACTCTTGTGACGGCTGGATGAACGTCCGTCCGACATACCGGTTCTTGATCAATCCCATTTCATATGGAATCCCACTCGCTTCCGCGTAACCGATCGCTGCCGAAATACTTGAATCCGGTACTCCGGTAACGACGTCTGCTTCGACCGGTGCTTCTTCATACATCTTTTTCCCAAGTGCTTTGCGGGCTGTATGGACGTTGACGCCATCAATGATTGAATCCGGACGTGAGAAGTAGATGTATTCCATCGAACACATTGCCCGTTCACGTGGTTCCATGTATTGACGAGACGACATGCCGTGTTCTGTGATCGTCACGAGCTCCCCCGGCTCGATATCACGAATGAACTCTGCACCGACGATATCAAAGGCACATGTCTCTGACGCAAATACGATGCCGCCGTCCGGTGTCTTCCCGAGTGACAGTGGACGCAGTCCGTGTGGATCAACCGCCACGAATAACGTATCTTCCGTTAAAAAGAGGAAGGCAAATGCCCCGACAAGACGCGCGAGACTGTCGGCAATCCGGTCTTCAAGTGTATCGAGCTTACTGCGTTTGACGAGATGGGCGACGACTTCCGTATCGCTCGTCGTCTGAAAGATTGCACCTTCTGCTTCGAGTAGATGCTTCAGTGAATCCGCGTTGACGAGGTTCCCGTTGTGTGCGAGAGCGAGATCTCCCGTCCGCGACTTGAAATGCAGCGGTTGGGTATTCTCAAGTGTGTTTCCACCTGCTGTCGAATACCGGACGTGTCCGATCGCATGATGTCCTTTAAGATTCGTCAGTATCTCTTCCGAAAAGACTTCCGTCACCAGTCCTTGCCCGCGGTGCGGGAAGAGGTCGTCGCCGTCACTCGTGACGATGCCTGCCCCTTCCTGTCCCCGGTGTTGCAAACTATGCAAGCCGTAGTAAGCGAGTTGCGCTGCATTCGGTTGTCCGAAGATCCCGAAGACGCCACACTCCTCATTTAGTCCTTTGATGTCATATAACACGCGATTGCTCCTTCCCAGTCTCCCTGTAAGGTCGAACGGTCTACTTCGATCCGTGTCTCTGCCGTTTCGATGACAAGAAGCTCATCGTTCGTAACGACACCGATCGCTTGAGCACCGGTCCGTTGTTCGAATGCTGCAACGTGCGTTTGTGGCACAGTGACGACGAAACGTGATTGCGATTCACTGAACAGATGTAACGTTGGTCCATCAAACTGAACCGTCAACCCAAAGTTCGTTCCAAACGTCATCTCAGCGAGGGCGATTGCGAGACCACCTTCTGATACATCATGCATCGCATTGACTTCACCTGCTTGTACTGCTTGTTGTAACACTTGTAAGCGTGCATGTTCGACTGCTAAATCGATTTGTGGTGCGCGACCGAATGATTTACCGAATTGCATATATTGAAGCTCACTACCACCAAACTCGGCTGTTGTTTCACCTAACAGATAGATCTTGTCACCTGCTTGTTTGACGTGTTGCGTTGTGATCCATTCGGTTCGCTCGTGTAATCCGACCATTCCGACGACCGGTGTCGGGTGAACCGCTTGACCAGCTGACTCATTGTAGAGCGAGACGTTTCCACCGATAACAGGTGTCTCAAGGACACGACATGCTTCTGCCATACCGGCTGTTGCTTGCTGCAACTGCCAGAAGCCTTCTGGTTTATCCGGATTTCCGAAGTTCAGGCAATCCGTGATGGCAAGTGGTGTCGCCCCACTCGCGACGATATTACGAGCTGCTTCTGCAACCGCGATCTGTCCACCGACGTATGGATCCAAGTAGACGAAACGGCTGTTACAGTCGGTCGTCATCGCGAGCGCTTTGTTCGTGCCGCGGACACGAATGACGGCTGCGTCTGATCCTGGTGCGACGACGGTCGATGTCTGGACCATATGATCGTACTGATCGTAGACCCAGCGTTTTGAAGCGATCGTCGGCTGACGGAGTAACGCCCGCCATGTCTCAACGACATCTTCGACGACTGGAAGTGTCTCTTCCATCGCTTGAAATTCTTCATAATACGCAGGCACGCGAGATGGTTTTTCATAGACTGGTGCTTCTTCCGCTAACGCGTCAACCGGAACTTCCGCCACGATATCCCCATGATGGATCAACCGTAAGACTTTCTCTTCAATGACTTCTCCGACGTGAACGGCATGGAGCCCCCATTTGCTGACGATCGCTTCGATCTCTGCTTCGCGACCACGCTTGACGACGAGTAACATCCGCTCTTGTGATTCCGAGAGCATCATTTCGTAGGCAGTCATCCCTGTTTCTCGTTGCGGGACGTCATCGAGGTGCATCTCGATGCCCATACCGGCTTTTGAAGCCATCTCTGCTGAAGACGATGTCAGTCCGGCAGCACCCATGTCCTGCATCCCGACGAGTGCCGGATGCCCGACGATTTCAAGACACGCTTCAATCAATAGCTTCTCCATGAATGGATCACCGACTTGAACAGCCGGACGTTTTGCTTCTGTATCCTCTCCGAGATCCTCCGAGGCAAACGTCGCACCATGGATCCCGTCGCGTCCAGTAGCTGCACCGACGTACATGACCGAGTTTCCGACACCTTTTGCTTGACCCTTTTGAATATCGGCATGGTTGATCAAACCGATACACATCGCGTTGACGAGCGGATTGCCTTCATACGAACGATCAAATCCGATTTCGCCACCGATCGTTGGGATCCCGACACAGTTGCCATAACCCGCGATCCCAGCGACGACTTGTTCGAACAGTTGATTGACACGCGGTGTACCGAGATGCCCGAAGCGGAGCGAGTTCATAAGTGCGACTGGTCGTGCGCCCATCGAGAAGATGTCACGAATGATTCCGCCGACGCCTGTCGCAGCCCCTTGGTACGGTTCAACAGCGGATGGATGATTGTGGCTTTCGATCTTAAAGACGACTGCCTGCTCATCCCCGATATCAACGACACCTGCCCCTTCCCCTGGTCCTTGTAAGACACGTGGTCCAGTCGTCGGGAATTGACGGAGGACGGGTTTAGATGTCTTGTATGAACAATGCTCGGACCACATGACCGAGAACAATCCTGTTTCCGTATAGTTCGGTTGGCGTCCGAGTAAATCGACGATCATCTGGTATTCCGTATCACTCAAGCCCATCGTGGCATAGACGCGTTGCTCTTGAATCAATTCTGGTGTTGGTTCAGACTGTTGTTTTAGCATGGTGTGCCCCCTGTTTGACGAGTGAAGTAAAGAGTTTTAGTCCATCTGTTCCGCCGGTCAAGAGTTCGACCGCTCGTTCCGGGTGTGGCATCATCCCGAGAACGTTGCCGGCTTTGTTCGTGATCCCGGCGATATCACCGCGTGAGCCGTTCGGATTATCGACATACGTGAAGGCGATTTGTCCGTTCGTTTGCAGCATCGCGTAAGTCGCATCATCGCAGTAGTAATTTCCTTCGCCGTGCGCGATCGGAATCGAGATCGTCTCGCCTGGCAGATAATCCGATGTAAATCGTGTCTTCGTATTTTCAACCTTCAGTTCAACCGTCCGGCACATGAACTTCAAGCCGTTGTTGCGGTGCAAGACACCTGGCAAGAGTCCCGCTTCGACAAGGATCTGGAATCCGTTACATACCCCGAGGACCGTTTTCCCTTCTGCCGCAAAACGTTTGACTTCTTCCATGATCGGTGAGAAGCGCGCGATCGCGCCGCAACGAAGGTAATCTCCGTAGGAGAATCCGCCCGGCAGTAGGACGCCGTCGTAGCCTTCAAGTGATGTTTCGGTATGGAAGACGTATTCCGCTTCTTCTCCGAGAGCATCCTTGACCGCATGGTACATATCTAAATCACAGTTCGATCCCGGAAAGACGATGACCGCGAACTTCATGCTGGCGTCACCTCTTCGATCGTAATCTGGTAATCTTCCATCACTGTGTTGACGAGTAGTTTTTGACACATCTCATGAATCATCGCTTCTGTCGTTTCCGTTTCAACGAGCAGTTCAATCTGTTTTCCGATTCGGACACTCTCGACACCCGTAAAACCAAGCTGTTGCAATCCGCCTTTTACAGCAACTCCTTGTGGATCTAAAATGCTTTCCCGTAATGCGATCGATACGATGACTTTTTTCATTGTGTGTTTCCCCCTAAGCGATTGAATAGTGTTTGGTAAGTCTCTGTCAGTGAACCGATATTGCGACGGAAGACATCTTTATCGAGATGTTCTCCTGTCGCCTGATCCCACAGACGGCATGTATCGGGTGAAATCTCATCTGCCAGTAGAATCGTTCCGTCTGCCGTCTTGCCGTACTCCAATTTAAAATCAATCAACGTGATTCCGTTTTGGCGGAAGTAAGGTTGCAATACTTCGTTTACGCGAAGCGCTTTATCCGACAACTCTTTTAACTCTTCAGAAGTCGCAATCTTCAGTAAATTAATGTGTGATGAGGTGACGAGTGGATCGCCTAACGTATCATCTTTATAGTAGAACTCAACGATTGGTGTTTCGAGCACCGTACCCTCTTCGATACCGAGCCGTTTACTCAAGCTCCCCGCGACGACGTTTCGGACGACGACTTCGAGTGGGATGATGGTGACACGACGTACGAGCTGTTCGCGCTCCGAGACACGTTCAATGAAATGTGTCGGAATGCCCGCTTGTTCGAGGATTTCAAAGAAATGACTCGTCAATCGGTTGTTTAATTCGCCTTTTCCAGCAAAGACTTCTTTTTTCTCGCCGTTGAATGCCGTGGCTTCGTCTTTATAGACGATCCGGAGCACATCCTGCTCCTGCGTCGTGTACAATCGTTTTGCTTTTCCTTCATAAAGTGGTTGCATCGCTTTCGTCCCCCATGATCCTAAGATGTAGACGGGGCACGTGCCCCGTCTCAGGTTGATTAGTTCAAGCCACACCGTTCAAAGATTTCATCGACGCGACTCGTATGGTACGTCGGATCGAAACACGCATCAAGCTCTTCTTCTGTGAAAAGCTGTTGAATCTCTTCTTCTTGCCACAATAAGTCACGGAACATGATTTGTTCTTCCCACGCCTGCATCGCACGCGGTTGAACGAAATCATAGGCGGCTTCACGTGACCAGCCTTTTTCGATTAAAGCGAGTAAGACATGTCCAGAGAAGATGACCCCGAACGTCCGGTCCATGTTCCGCTTCATGTTTTCCGGGAAGACCGTCAAGTTCTTCACGATGTTTCCGAAACGGTTCAACATATAGTTGAGCAGTCCTGTTGCATCCGGAAGAATAATGCGTTCTGCCGAAGAATGAGAGATATCCCGTTCGTGCCAGAGTGAGACGTTCTCGTACGCCGTCACCATGTGTCCACGGATGACTCGGGCAAGACCTGTCATGTTCTCTGAACCGATTGGATTCCGCTTGTGCGGCATCGCCGATGATCCTTTTTGACCTTTAGCGAAGAATTCTTCGACTTCACGTGTTTCCGTCTTTTGCAGACCCCGGATTTCCGTTGCCATCTTTTCGATCGATGTCGCGATCAGAGCAAGCGTCGACATATAGTGTGCATGACGATCACGTTGTAACGTCTGTGTGGAAACTGGAGCTGGTTTCGTTCCTAACTTTTCGCAGACATACTTTTCAATGAATGGGTCGATGTTCGCGAATGTCCCGACGGCACCTGACATCTTGCCATATTCGACCGTCTCACGTGCTGCTTCGAAACGGACTTTGTTTCGTTTCATCTCTTCATACCAAAGCGCTAGTTTCAGACCGAACGTCGTCGGTTCTGCATGTACGCCATGTGTGCGTCCCATCATGACCGTATATTTATGTTCGTTCGCTTTGACTTTTAAGATATCGATGAATCGATCGAGATCTGCAGCAAGAATGTCATTTGCTTGCTTCAACAGATACGAGAGTGCTGTATCGACGACGTCCGTTGACGTGAGTCCGTAATGGACCCACTTGCGTTCTTCTCCGAGTGTCTCAGAGACGGCACGCGTGAAGGCGATGACATCATGACGTGTCTCTTGCTCGATTTCAAGGATGCGGTTGACATCAAATGAGGCATTGTCCCAAAGCAACTGGACGTCCTCTTTCGGGATGACTCCTAGTTCACTCCATGCTTCACACGCAAGGATCTCGACTTTTAACCAAGCCTCGAATTTGTTTTGTTCGGTCCAGATCGCTTTCATCTCAGGACGTGTATACCGTTCGATCATTGAACTGTCTCCTTCCATATCGACAGGCGTTCGACTTCTGCCAAAGCATCGTCGACGGTATCCGCAAGAATGTTCAAATGGCCCATCTTCCGTCCTGTCTTGGCTTCTGCTTTTCCATATAAGTGAACTTTCGTCCGAGCGTTTAGTCTCGGTAGTTCCTCGTATAATGCTGTGACATGCTGACCCAGGATGTTCGCCATGACGACCGGTGTCGTCAGACGGGTATCACCGAGTGGGAGACCACTGATGGCACGGATATGTTGCTCGAATTGGGATGTTTCGCAAGCATCAATCGAATAGTGACCCGAATTGTGTGGTCGGGGTGCTAGTTCATTGACGATTAGTCGAGAACCAACGACGAACAACTCGATGGCTAGTGTACCGATCAGCCCGACGGCATCCGCGATCGATTGAGCGAGCGCAATTGCTTCTTGTTCGAGCGATTCAGAAATGCGTGCCGGTACAATCGATAGATGCAAAATGTTCTCTTGGTGAATGTTCTCACTGACTGGGAAGACACGTGTTTCTGTTGCGCTTCGAGTGACGATGACGGAAATTTCCTGATCAAACGGTAACCACTGCTCCGCAACATACTCTGTCGGTTCGAATCGTTCGATTGCCGCTTGGAACTGTTCTTCCGTCCGGATGACGGTCTGTCCTTTTCCGTCATAGCCGAATCGTGCTGTCTTCAAGACGAACGGTAACCCGAGTCGCTGTTTTGCTTCCTCTAAGTCAGCAGGATGCGTCACCGGATAGTACGGAGCGACAGAGTGTCCAATGCGTTCAATCATCTCTTTTTCCCGTACCCGATGTTGCGTTTGAAAAAGAAGATCGGTTCCGTGAATCAGTTTCGTTCCAATCGCTTCAGCGACTTCCGTTGAGATGTTCTCGAATTCGTAGGTGACGACATCTGATTCAGCTGCGAGCTGTTTGGCTGCCTCGACATCCGTGAAGGGAGCTTGGATATGTTGATCCGCCACTTGCGCACACGGTGCGTTGTCCGTTGGGTCGAGTGTCAAAATCTCAAAGCCCATCTCACGCGCCGACAAAGCCATCATTCGACCAAGTTGACCGCCGCCTAATATCCCGATTCGTTTCATAGCAAGTTTCCTCCAGATGCAATGACGTCTCCTTCTAGTTCGACTCGCATATGATCGAGCTTGCGGGCAAGTCGTTCATCTTGAATCGACAGAATTTGAGCAGCTAGCAATCCAGCGTTTTTTGCGCCTGCTTCTCCGATGGCAACCGTTGCGACTGGTACTCCACCTGGCATTTGAACGATCGAGAGCAAGGAATCAATTCCTTGGAGCGCTCTACTCTTCACAGGAACACCGATGACGGGTAATGTCGTTTTAGCAGCGACCATGCCCGGTAGATGAGCAGCACCGCCTGCACCGGCAATGATGACTTTCAGTCCTCGTTCACGTGCTGATTCAGCATAACGAAACATTAGATCCGGTGTCCGATGTGCGGAAACGACTTTCTTTTCGTATGGAATCTCAAGTTGCTCCAACACATCACATGTATGTTTCATCGTTTCCCAATCCGATTGACTTCCCATGATGACGCCGACTTCTACATTTCCCATCGCTGTTTCCTCCTTTGTGCATAAAAAAAGCCCAAACCACGGCTAAAAGGGTGGCTTAGGGTATAAAAAGGTACGCCAAAGAAATATCGACGAACATCCATATACCCCATAGTCCAACGATTTAGGGTCGTTGGGTAGAAACTTGCAAGCCATATCCCTGCTATTATACGAGGTGTTTATATTCAATCATCCTGTCACGACTTCATCTTAACAAGTCCATCTCAAGGCGTCAACCAAAGGCGAACAATTTAATTGTCTGAAAATTTATCGTTCGGTTTTAAAAGTAGTTTTTCTGATTTCATCTAGTGTCCATTCGGAGTTTATTTTCTTGAAAGGCATCACATCGAATCAAGCACTAAAAAAAGCACCCTCCACATGATTCGGAGGATGCTCTAGGCAGTTATTCGTTCTCTTTCACTTTGCAATCGAAGACGATTTGCTGACGAATTGGATACGGTTCGCCATTCGCGTCTAATCCAAAGATCGGTTCTTCTCGTCGGACCGTCGGGCGGTATCCCATGGCATCGATACGATCCAAACAGGCACCAATCGTCTCGTTCTCTTCGACGGCTACGCGTAGTTTCGTTTTTTTCGCCATATCCCTGTTCAGTCCCTTCATTAAAATGGATACATGTCTTTCTACAAAAAGACACAAAAAAGCGGCGGCCCTTGAGCGTATGCTCCAGAACCACCGTTTGCCTGGCAACGTCCTATCCT
>NZ_DGYQ01000044.1:0-15713 GCF_002396765.1 Exiguobacterium sp. UBA5002 | reverse complement strand
GCTTAATTTGACAAACCGTCCACTTTAAAATAAATTAGTTTTTTTACATTTTATTTGTTTTTTTCTTCATACCGCTCACGCGTCCAGTTATAGACATGACTCGTTACGGTCCGACCGTCGATTCGTTCTAAGACGAATGGTCGATCAAGGACATGCGTAAAGCCTAGTTTCTCAATGACACGACGTGATTGTTTGTTGAAATCAAAGTGTCCGCACCAAACGACATCGATCGGCAGTTCCCTGAAGATGAAATCAATCATTGCTTCGACGATCTCCGGCATCCGTCCTTCTCCCCAATAGTTAGGAGCGAGGACATACCCGATTTCGACTTGACGGTCATGCGTGATCGCTTCGTCCGGTCGACGATTGAAGTGAAAACCGAAACTCCCGATCACTTCACCCGTCTCCTTATCGGTCACGGCATACTCGCCGGGCGACGCTTGAAAGATCCCGATCACTTCGCGGCTTTCGCCAAGCGACGCATGCGGTGCCCAACCTGCCTTCGGCCCGACATTTGGATTTTTTGCGTAAGCGTAAAGTGCTGCTGCATCGTCGTCTTGCCAACGACGCAACACGTGCCGTGTTGTTTCTAGTGTATCTGGTAAATTCATGTCGATTCCCCCTTATTAAGATACGTTTCGCTGTCGTTCGACCGATTCCTTCACGAAAAGACTTGTATAGACTAAACCGAAGCCCGTCAAAAGAATCAATCCGAGGTAAACACTCATCATCGACGGGATTAAAAATGTCCCAACTAAAATTGTCGACCGAGAAAGCAAATCAGCTCCTGCGAATGACGTCCCGGCGAAGGCCGAGTACGCCCCGCGTTGATCCGCCGGCATCATGTTCGCTTTTTGTGTGTTCAAGACCGGGGAGTAGAGCAACTCGCCGATCGTTGCGATGAAGATAAAAAGCATCAGTGCCGTCATACTGTTAGCACTCGTCACGACGACGTAACCGATCGAATAAAGAAGGAGACCTGCTGCAAGCGTTCGCCGTGGTGATAATCGTTTCGCAAGTCGCTGGACGATGAACGTCAAAGTGACGACGAGCAACGTATTTTCAATATTGATAATACTCATCATCCGGACCCCATTGATTGACCAACCGGCAAATGCGAGCGGTTCGAACGAATCGGCGAGGCGGACAGCAACGTAGCTCCCCATCGAAAACTCAGCCGCTAAGATACACATTGAACCAAAGACAACTCTGACGAACGGACGATCTTGCCAAGCAAGTTGATAACTGTTGAAGATATCGCTGAGAACGCCACGTAGCTTTTGGCGCTGCCAAGTCCGCGGCGTGTCTTCGAGAAATAGGTAGTAAGCGATCGGTAAGACAGACGACGTGAAGCTCAAGATCCAGAACAAGAGTAATTGGTTGCTGACGTAGAGCCAGCCACCGAGCGCCGTTCCGATAGTAATCGAGAGATTGATCAGCCAGTAGTCGAGCGCGTAGACCGCTTGTCGGTTTTCCTTCGTCGTCGCATCGATGATGATGGCGCTCATCGCCGGGCGACCGAGATTGCTCGTCACTGAGAAGACGGCGTAGATGACCATGAACAGCAGCATCCAGTCGAGCGTCAACGAAATCGTCATCGTGATGAACGTCAGTGCTGTTAACATCGATGTCGTGACGAGTAGGCGTTTACGTGAAAAACGATCAGCGAGATATCCGCCGAGTAGATTGGTGATGAAGCTAACGAAGACCATTGCAATTAAAAATGCACCAGCAACGACTTCGTTGAATGCC
This sequence comes from Exiguobacterium sp. UBA5002, assembly GCF_002396765.1. Classification (NCBI taxonomy): domain Bacteria; kingdom Bacillati; phylum Bacillota; class Bacilli; order Caryophanales; genus Exiguobacterium; species Exiguobacterium sp. UBA5002. Next base: position 13,961 of record NZ_DGYQ01000044.1, on the reverse strand, counting down.
TTGACGAATAAGAGGGCCATGAACGGCATGATCGAAAACGAGACAGCCCGGTTAAAAAACGATGTGATGAGACGTACTTTAATTGGTTTCGGTATTTCTTTCCATTTCATATTGTCACCTTCCATTCTCTACCTGTATCATAAACAAGACAATACATAAGAAAAATGGACGTCATTCAAAAAAGATGTCCCCTTTTAAGGAGGATGAATGAGATGGATGCTTATCTTTTTATGTTATGGAAGACTTGCCGAAATGGAAACTACTCGATTGCGACACTCGCTGACGCCATCCATTTAAGTCCTAAACAAACAAAACGATATCTCAATAAATGGCAGGCTGAAGGCTGGATTGACTATACGAGTGGTCGTGGCCGAGGTAACTTAAGTGAACTTGTCTGGTTACGCCACGTCGAACGGGAGTATGCGAAACGGATGCTCGAGCGAATCGACCGTGACTCAATCGAATCAGTAACGGAGGAATTGACGTGGGACTGGTCACCGGCGCAAGCAGGACGGTTCATGCGCCAACTCGAGCGAAAGTTTGGCTATACGCAAACGACGTCTGATGCTTTACTGATTCCGCGAAAACGCAACTTCCTGACGACACACCCGTTAGAAGCAGCAGACATCCATAGTGCTCATCTTGTCCAGAACGTTTTCAACCGCCTGTTTACGATTGACGCTGACGGAAACATCCAGGGTGAACTGGCACATCACTATATCTGGAACGGTCCGACGCTCAGTCTCTTCTTACGCAAGGATGTGCGGTTTCATGACGGTTCGCTCCTGACGAGTAAGGAAGTAACGAAGAGCCTGCGTGCTTTAATCGCTTATCCTGCTTATGCCTATTCCTATCGGCACGTGAAACACATCGTCTCAAACGGTCCGTACCGGGTCGACCTCACACTCGATCAGCGCCGGAGTTCGATTTTGCCGCAACTTGCCTCACTTCATACGAGCATCATCAAGGACGGTATCGGTACGGGACCGTTCCAACTCGCGCAACATGACGACAAGAAAACTGTTCTAACGGCATTTCCGAATTACTTTGGGATCCGTGCTCTTCTCGACCGGATTGAGTTCATCCAGATGCCGGAGCAGTACGACCCGGTCTACCGGACGTCGGCTTCTAACTCCAGTCCGATCGATACGATCGCAACGCAATCCGGCTTTGGACTCGTCTTTCTCCATCCGCGTGTTGGCGGACCATTCGAATCGGTAGCAGCGCGACATTACATCCATCGCCTCGTTGCAGAAATCCGTGGTAACATCCATGCGTTTGAGGAACGCGCACAACCGAACGACTGTGGTTTTCTCGAGTCCTATAGTCAACCGTATACTGTCCCGGACGGTCCCGCTGTCTTATTCACGCAACCGATTCGAATCAAGATGACCGATTTCACGGACAAAGTAACACGTTGGCTCTGCGAACGGTTCGATCAAGACGGAATTCCGTACGAGTTCGTCGAGGTCGGATTTAAAGAGAGTATTACGGAGTTTCATGCGTACGACACGATCGATCTCGCTGTCCATGCTGAAGTGTTCGAGCGAAATCTACCGTTCGCCTTCTATCAGTTCATGACGAATACGTTCTCACCGCCAATCCGACTATTTCAGCAGATGCCAGAAATGCTGAAATGGATCGAACAATACGACAAGACACCGTTCGAAAACTGGCTCCCGATTCACCAAGCGATCGAGCGTTACTTGATCGACGAATCGTATTTCATTCCGTTTTATCACGATACAAGGCTAATTCCGTATCCGATCGAGCTGCAAAATATCACGATCGACTCGTTCGGTTATTTTGATTTCTCAAAGCTCTGGATTTCCAATCAATCGTGACGAATCCTTGTCGATATTTTGACTTGCTTGTGACAAAACGCACGATATTCTTTAATCTAGTATTTTAAATGTTGTATTAATGACGAGGCTACGAAATACTAAGACTGTCTTCATTACTTAGTGAAAAGGAAGTGGTCTTATGTTATCAACCTCTACCATTCAAATCGTTCAATCGACGGTTCCCGTCCTTGCGTCGCACGGTGCCGCGATCACGAAAGTCTTTTATCAGCGCTTGTTTCAAGCTCATCCGGAACTGAAACACGTCTTCAATCAATCGAATCAACGGAGCGACCGCCAATCGCAAGCACTCGCTACAGCCGTGTATGCCGCTGCTGCTCACATCGATCGACTCGAGACGTTAAAACCGGTCTTATTACCTGTGCTCCATAAGCACCGAAGTCTACAAATCAAGCCGGAGATGTATCCACTCGTCGGTCAAGAATTACTCGGAGCGATGCAAGACGTTTTAGGGGAAGCCGCAACGCCTGCAATCCTGCAAGCATGGGGCGAAGCGTACGGGGAGATTGCCGATTTGTTCATCACACTCGAAGCCGAACTATACGCGCAGGACGAACAGGCGAAAGACTTTTCCGGTTATCAGTCCGTCAAGATTTCAGATATCCAGGAACAAGCAGACGGCATCCGCTCGCTGACTTTCAAAACGGACGGTCCGCTCCCTGATTATCGAGCAGGGCAATACATCACGGTACGGATTCAGGATAGCGACGGCTTATGGCACAATCGTCAATACAGTCTGACGACGGCATCAAACACGACGACTTATACGATTGGTGTCAAACGAGAAGGCATCGTCTCGGACTACTTACATGCAGCGCAAGTCGGTGACACGGTATTGATCAGTGCGCCAGCAGGTGCCTTCACGCTTGATGCATCAGGTGAACCCGTCGTTCTGATTGCTGGTGGAATCGGCATCACACCGATGCTTGCAATGGCAGACGAAGCGTTAGCTGCTGGTCGACAGGTAACGTTACATCACGCCGTCCAAGATGAACGCAATCGTCCGTTTACAGAACAACTTGCCTTACTCGAGCAGCGTGGCGCTCGCGTCATTCGTTACGCAGAGCACCAGGCGACGGATCAAGCGGGTCGTCTGCCGAAAGACGTCATCGCAAGCATCACGGATCCGACATACGTCTGTGGTCCGGAAGCAATGATTCATTACGTCATTAAACACTTTACGGCGTCTTCGGACAAACTGCATTACGAAATCTTTGGACCAGCACTCGCTTTTGCCGCGGAAACGCCAGTCACGCAGTAAAAAACATCCCGCTCTCTTTGATACAGGTCAAGGAGAGCGGGATGTTTGATTAGAGTGGCAATCGTTCTGACAACGGACGGACCAAAACGACATCTGTCGCCATCCGGTTGTCCCGGCGCGGTTCATCGACTGGTTCAATCATCCAGTTTTTCGCGTGGAGTGTATTTAAGGCATGCGCTAAATCGTACATCGAATAACGATCGTTTCCGTTCAACTGATAGAGACCTGCTTCCTGTTCGAGTAAAATCGTAACGAGCGCTTCTGCTGTATCTTCAAGCAACGAACTCGACGGATACCAGTTTCGACTTGCTTGAATGACACCGTGTTGCTTCATCTCGTTTGTGAAGAAGTCGACCATGTTGTTCGAACCTGCCTCCGTCCCGATCTGCCAGCCGATCCGGACGATTTTTGCTTGAGCATCAATTGCTTGAATCGCTTGCTCGCAAGCAATCTTATAGGCACCATACTCATCGGTCGCATCCGGTACAGCGTCCTTTTCAATCGGTGCTGGTACGTCGTCCGAGAAAACAGATACTGTACTCGTGAAAAAGAACGGAATCCGATATTCCTGGCACAAACGGACGAGCGCTTCCGTCCAACTGACGGACCCCATCCCAATATGTAGGAAATAATCCGGTCGTTCCGTTTCTAAAAACGTCCGCATCTGAGACTCGTCAGTCGTTGAGACTTTCGTCCGATCCCACGCGACTGTCTCGATGTCGTGCTTTGCTAAGACGTCCGCAACGACGGGTGCCACCGTTCCGTTCATGCCTGTAATGATTGCTTTCACGTTGATGCTTCCCCCTTAGTTTCGATCGAAAAAATCATAAAACCACTTGCTACTTCAGTTTACACGCGAATCGCTGAATTAACGAATCTGAGGTTATTCTTCTACGACCAGTCATGACTCAAATGAAAAAAGCGCCTGCTATCCGATCTAATCTCGGTAAGCAGGCGCACTGTTTAGTTCATGATTACTCCGAAACGCCTTCCGTTGCCATTCGGCGCCACAGTACATTCAAGAAGACCGTCATCCCACTGATCGGAATCAAAAACAATAACGCCGTAATCCATAAACTCTCCATCGACTCCACTCCTCATCGTTCATTTCTATCTCTAGTGTACAGAAGCGCGAAACCGCTTACCTCCACCTCAAGGCGGATATTTCATCCGACCTTGTCCTGTCGTTCCTCAGCAAAGGAAACGGTACGATGAAGGAGCAACAAGATACTAGTCATGATAAGACCACTTAAAGCAAAGAACAGGAAAACGAACGAGACGCTAAAGAGCGACGTCAAGTACGATGATAATCCGTAACAGAGTGCAGAACACGCCGTTGATGCTGCGACCATCGCCGTTCGAACCCGTCCTAGCAAGTGTGCAGGCGTCGAGCGCTGCAACAAGGTCGCAAACGGAATCCCGAACAATGTCAGCGCCATACCGAGCAAGACAAACCCACCGACAGCCACTGGGACGAACGAGACATAGGCGACGATTGCGATTGCGAGTCCTTGCAAAACGACGGCAAAACGAAACAGCTTATCCTGCCGTACGGAGACGACCCACTTGCCGTAAAGGAGCGACATCGTGATCCCCCCGATCACCGTCGCCAGTTCGAGTGCAGAAAATGTTTGAGCATTCCCCGATAAGACATCCTTGGCATATGGTGCAAGTAAGGTATTCATCGGTGTGATCATCCAGTTCGCAATGATCGCACAACCAAGGATCCATTTTAAGCGACCGTCACGCGCGACGTAATGAACCCCTTCGAGCAACGCTTCGCGGTACGATCCGACACGCGCTCCTTCTGCGACTTGTCCCGTCATGTGTCGGACGAGTAACCAGGCAATGAGATGCAGTCCCAGATCGAGCCACAAGATACTCGTAATCGAAAAATGAGCAACCATCATCCCACCAAGTAAGAATCCGCTTAACGTCCCGATTCGTTCGATTGTTGCGAGATAGGCATTCGCTTGCGGCAATTGGTCATCTTCGACTAGATCAACGACCCACGTGAAGACAGCATTTCCACCAACGATTTGCAGGATCGTCTGAACGACGAGCAAGCAAAGTAACCACGGTAAGACGACGTCTGTCAGACCGATTCCCGCTAACGTAATACCAAGCGCTAGCAAGCGAATGAGTAAGGACGTTTGATACAACGATGCGCTGACGAAACGGTCAATCCACGGTCCAACGAACGTTGAGACGAGAAAACGAATCAAAAACACACCTGTTGCAAGCAAGGCGACACCTGAAGCACTAATCTGTTCCGCGCTCAACCAGTAAATCGCAATATAAACAAAACTCGTCCCGACAGTCGATAACAAATCGGAGACATACATAAAACGAAACGCACGTGACATGATGCTTTATTCCTTTCCTAAAACGACTTCTTGTTCATCTTACAATTTTTCTCAATTGCTGCCCATTCTTTTTTCGTCATCACATCGTCATCGTCTGTTAAGGCATTCTTACCCATCTGTAACAGAGCCGACATGTTCATTCGCTATACTAAAACGCATAGGGAGGTGAAGATCCATGAAAACGCAAACGCGTTATGACTATGAAACCGAACAGGAACAGGTCGACGTCCCGTCTGAGGCACGTCTAGGCTATTACTTTCTTTTGATTGTCCTGCCGCTTGGTCTCGCGCATCTTGTCCAGTCGCTTGCTCCTTCGCCGGATCAACACCACTCGTCCGTATTGACGGGTTTGACGTTCTTATCCATCGTCTTTTTCATGTACTTAGGTAACCGAGCTGCTGGAAATGCCAAAACGACCTTTTTCGGATACTCGATGTTCTTGAGTATCAGTCTGTTCGCGACGCTGTTTCTACCAACGGTGCCGATCATTTGAGCATAAGCAAACGAGCACATGTCCGACTTTGGACGTGTGCTCGTTTTTTAATGCGTATGCGATTCGTGTTTGCCGTCACAATACAACGTATTGCCATGTGCATGTTGATCCGTCTCGACCTGGATGGTCGCGTGGTTAATCCCGACGTGTTTCAAATCGTGATCAATCTGTTCGCGAATCGATTCTGACTCCCGTACGGTCATGTCCTCCTTGACGACGACGTGACACGATAACGCGTTATAACCACTCGTGATCGACCAGATGTGTAGATCATGTAATCCGAGAACGGCTTCGTTCGTCTGAATTGTCGAAACGACCTCATCAATGTCGACATCACTCGGCGTTCCTTCCATTAAGACGTGTACGGACGCCTTCGTCACGTAATAACCACTCCGTAAGACGAGGATCGCTACGATGATACTCGCAAGTGGATCCGCCCATCCCCAACCGAAGAACAGGATCAGCAAGGCGGCTACAATCGCACCGACCGATCCGAGCATGTCGCTTAAGACGTGCAGATACGCACCGCGCATGTTGAGGTTATGTTCGTGCCCACCGCCGCGTGTCATGATCCAGGCAACTAAAATGTTGACGAGCAACCCGAGGACACTAATGATCAGCATCCCCGTCGTTGCGACAGCGGGTGGATCGATGAAGCGTTGAATGGCTTCAATGAAAATATAGAGAGCGATGACAATCAGCGTCACGCCATTTAGAATTGCGGCTAAGATTTCAAAGCGTTTTGAACCGAACGTCTTGTTCGCATCCGGTGCTTGACTCGAGAACTGGAAGGCTAACAGGGCAATCGCAAGTGAAATCGAATCACTTAACATGTGCCCGGCGTCTGATAACAATGCCAAACTGTTCGTCCAAATCCCGCCGATGACCTCGACGATCATGAACACAGTAATGATCAGGAACGACAGGCCGAGTACCTTTTTATTGTCCGTATGATGATGGTGGTGATGATGATCATGTGCCATGACATTGCCTCCTTTTACCTTTCATTCAAACGTCTATTTGAATTATAACGTGCCTCCGTTCTGCAGTCAATGGGCTCACGTGTTATATCCCACGCCTGTACTCTTCCAAAACGACTAATCTGACTATACAAAAAAAGCGATGACTTCTCGCCATCGCTCTCTTTGTATTCTTCTCAAATAAACGACCGAAAGTCTTCCGTTTGTTGCTCGAGTTGATGTGCGACCTCTTCGATCGCGGTAAAACGTTGCATCGTTTCCTTTACAATCGCAAGGCTTGACGCGACTTCGAGATGGGACGCTTCAATCTTTTTCATCATCGCCATGATTTGACGGTTCATCGTTTCCGTATTCGTCCGTACTTCGACGACTGCACTGCCGACTAAATCCGATAAATTTTTGACTTCACTCGCAACGACGGTGAACCCTTTGCCCTGTTCTCCAGCACGTGCCGCTTCGATTGCCGCGTTCAGCGACAACAGGTTCGTTCGGGCAGCGATTTCCTTGATCGTATCAGCAATCTTCGTGATCTCGATCGCTTGGGCATATAATGTTTCGAACGTCTGCTGGTTCTCAGCCGTTTCACTTGCGATTGTGTGCATCGTCTCTTGAAGTTGATTGCCCTCTTTAGAGCCTTGAATCGACTGCAGATTCAGTCCTTCAGCGAGTGTCTGGAAGCTTTTCGCATATCCTTGTACACGGTCGATCCGGTCCGTGATGTTACTCGCGATCTTGACGACGCCGACGACTTCTTCTCCCTCAAAGATCGGCATGTAAGTGGCTTCAAGCCATAAAATATCACCACGAGCATCAACGCGCTTGATTTTATCCGCTGTACTGAAGCCCGAAAACAGGCGTGTCCAAAAGTCCTGATACTCACGGCTGTTCGCGAATTCTGGTGTACAAAACGTATGGTGCTGTAAGCCAATCATCTCATCCCGCTTATACTTCATCGTTTTCGCAAACAAGTCGTTAACGTCGATGACCCGTCGTTGGCGATCAAAACAGACCATCGCGACGTTTGATTCAAGGCTCGATAAGATTGCTGGTGAGCGCAATGGTCTCGGTAAGGTTTCATTCATGGTGTCATTAACTCCTTCTATGTGTCAATCATGTTCTATGACAGTTTCATATATGAACATTCTGTACCTATCTATCGTCATCAATTGATCTTTTTTATAGTTTCATTCAAAAAAAAAGAACAATCCTTTATTACTGAGGTATGGTCAGACTCACTCACATTTAAGAACTATAGCTGTTACACTAGGGATATGGCATTTGATACGGACAGGGGGAAACAGCATGGATTATGAAAAAGCATCTCACAAGTTCCAACACCGAAAGCAACAGTTGACGTTAAAAAAAGAAACGGTCATCGAGCGCGTATCCCGGCGATATAATGCAATCGAAATACCGAAAGACGACATCTCGGATTTAGTGAATGATGATCAACTCGAATACGATGCCATCTTTTGCTGCTTGAAGATTGATGACGTTGCCCTCTTGAATTCGCTTTTTACGCCTAGTGAATTAGACGATTTCGAGTGGGAAATACAAGATAATAAAAGGAAAAATCGACGATACCGATATGCTAATCAGAAAGAAGCAGATTACAATCAATTGATTCTCGATGAGATGGAAGGACGCCGAATTGATATCATCTTAGAGAGCCTTGACGGTACATATATCACTGGATTCTTGGTTAGGAATCAATCCGAAGTAATCGGCTCTTACTTATATGCTCTCGTCGGTGGTGCACATTTTGCCGATCCTGTCGTAAAAAACCTCGTCATTCGAGCCAGAGAGCTGACAGAAGAAGAAGTCGAAGAATCATATCGTGATTATCTCGACGATTTAGTTCGGTGGGGTCATATTTAAAAAGAACGATGGACTTCAAATGAAATCAATCGTTCTTCGTTTGCGCTTCGATTTTCTCGTTCCGAGCAGTCTCAAAGTTGCGATAAATCGTAAATCCTACTAAACCAATCAACCAGATAATGCCATACCCGAGTTCCCAGTCTAAGCCGAAATACAAGATTGACGACGTGATGACGACAATCAGGATTAAGCGAATGCTCGACAGATGATATTTACTCATGATGTCCCTCCTTTTCTACCGCCACCGAAGTAGATGTATGTCACGAATAGAATTAACGTCCACGTAAAAACCGCGAATATGATTTTAAATAAGCCGTCAGGCAGTATTTTTGAAATATATAACATGGTCATTAGGATTGAAAACGTTAAATGGTTATTTCTCATTTGTGTAGAGAGCTTATCCCAATTGAGCAGGACAAGTAGTACCGCGACGGGTGCGAGGAGTGCCGTTAGGAAGAAGAACGGAACGTTCCTCATATAGTACGGTATCTCGTCTTTGTTTTTTCTCATCACATATCTCTCCTCATCTGCAATATAGAATACCTAGCTTCTCTATTCATTTCATCGGAACGGATGTGATTGCATGAAAAAAAGAAGTATGCCCGCTGATCTATACTCTTATCGTTCTCGTCATCTTGGTAGCTGCCTATCCGACTTACCTCTTCGTTTCTAAAACGATGACTGAAATCAAGATTGAACGAATGTTAGTTAAATCAGGATACGACCAAGATATTTCAAAAAAAGAAACGATCTTTGAGTCGAAGACCGGAAGATATGTGTTGGAAGTTAAATACACGAATGAAGCGGACTATATATACAACTATGAAATCGTTGAAGATCATATACTGACGACTGTATACGACCAGCATCATGTTGAAGTGACTGGCTCCGTTCAACATGAATTAAAATAGATATCGTACTTTAAATAACAATCGAGCCCATTCAGCGATCGCACGAATGAACTCGATTTATGTACCTCTTAACATTCTTCTTTCATGTTCAGTGATTCTGCCGAGCGAATCGTAATTTGTTTTGTAGCATCATCGATGGATATGACACAATCCCATGTCGGCTTTAACTGAAGGACATCATTTCGATCCAACCACAAGACCGCAGTCAGTTCGATGAAGTCCCCCATCACTACCATTTTTCTCGCCTTCTCATCAATGACAGCATATAGTTCATCCTCTAAGTTGATTTTCCAGTCAAAAAATTCACTGACGTTCATTCTTTATCTCTCCCAACTCTACATCATTCCGCCGTAGAGAACGTAATCTTCCATTTCTTCCGTGCAATCAATACAACGATTAGCGAAGCCAACAAAGATATTTTAAGCGTCGTATCATCGATTACATGTAATCCGTAATGCAGTGAAAAGAGCGTCGCGAGTAAGAGAACGACGAGTCCTAAGAACATCATGTTTTTCATTCAATCACCTCTTTTCCAACAGCCATCTGGCGATACTTTCAATGTTCCGAAATGTATCGTCCAACTACATTCCCCTTGTTTTTAAATTGTCGATATGATTAAACTAATACAAGAACACAAAAAAAGGAAGTCATTCATGATAAAAAAATCCATAAACTACTTTTTATTGTCATTTATGTTGATTGTTATCATCTTGAATCTTTTGAATGGTCGAGTAATTGAAAATGAACGGTTAACGTTAGCCGTGAACATCGCTATCGTGCTGATGGCGTTATTCTTTATCCGCTTGAGGTTCTCAAAACGAAAACGTAAATAAAATGCTAAGTAGTATGTAAAGGTGGTCAAATCGTGGGACAATTCATGATTTTCGGCGCTCTAATAAATCTTTTGATTATCGGCGCAGTCGTCTATGTCGTATGAAAGTTAACAAAGAAACTCTTAAAAAAATAAGTAATTGATGTCTTTTTTGATGCATTCATGAAATTCGTATAAATTATGTTTACATAAGTAAGGTCCCTTTCTCAATTGAAAAAGGAACCTTACTTAGTTTTTATCCCGCGTAATTGAACAATGGACCACGCAATTCAAATTCATACGTTTCGCCGTCGACGATGCCGACGAATGCGTCACTTTCGATTAACTGATGCAGGAAGCCTGCCATTTCAGCCGCCGTATGATATTTCTTAACGTTCTTGCTGTAGTCGAACCCTACTTCCCCGCGCGAACGATCGGCGAACTCTGTCTCGGTCGCAGCTGGTGCGAGCACTTTCGCCCGGAGTTTTGCGCCGCCTTTTTGCAGTTCTTGCGCGAGTCCTTCCGTATAGGCACTGACATAGAACTTCGTCGCGCAGTACGTGACCGCATTCGGCACGATCCGGTAGCCGCCGGCTGATGAGATATTGACAAGTGTCGTTCCTTCGACATCATGATGGTCGCGGACGAACAGACTCGACAAAATCGTCAGTGCCTCGATGTTCAAGCGGAGCATCTTTTCGATTTTCCCGAGATCGATATCCTGGACGAAATCAAAATCACCAAACCCAGCATTATTGATCCATGTTTCAATTTCAAGTTCATTTAAGCCTTCATAAAGATCATGAACGTTTTGGTTATCAGAAAGGTCGATCGACTTGAGGATGACATCACTGTCTGGTGAAATCTGTTTGACTTCATCCCGGAGTTTTTCGAGTTCAGACGTCCGGCGCGCGACGAGGACGAGTGACTTTCCTTTTCCTGCGAGTAGTTTTGCCGTCTCATACCCAATTCCTGAACTTGCTCCTGTAATGACTGTGTACTTCATTTAGCGTATCCCCTTTTCGATTGGTATAGTCAGAGTCTAATCTTTAGAGTGAACTCTAAGTCAAGCAGAAAGGTGAGATTCATGTATACGATTTCTGAAATCAGTCGACTGACGATGACGAGTGCCCTTACGATTCGCTATTATGAGAAAGAAGGATTACTGTTTCCGAAGCGTCAGAATGGCCAACGACGTTACGACGACCAAGACGTGACGTGGCTTCGATTTGTCCTCCGCTTACGTGAAACGCATATGCCGATCGAGCAAATCCGTACGTATGTGTCACTGTTTCTTGCTCACGGCGAGCAGGATACGACCCGCGAACGCCTTGCATTGCTTGAAGCACACCATGCAAACGTCTTAGCTCAACTGGCAGCATTACAAGAAACGGAGCGAAGGATCGCAGAAAAAGTCGACACTTATCGTCGCCTCCATCCTACGATTTTCGCTCCTGATGTCATTCAATCCGCTGAGAACGCCTCCGTCAATTGACGAAAGGCGCTTTCGCGTTCGTCAGTCGTCAATGCAAGAAAACTATCGCCGATATTGATTTCCGTTGCGCAGCCTTTTTCTTTCTCGACAAGATAGCCGGCGATACCAACTTTTCCGTGCAACTGGATTTCAATCAATTTTTCCTCGACGACTGCTTTATCTGCCTCAAAGTAAAGGTGAAACATGTTTGAGACCGGCTCAAGGGGACGAGTCGAGATGCCTGGTATCGCATTCAAGCTGCTCGCTAGTGCTTTTGCGGCTACATGGTACTCCGCCATCCGGTCTTTTCGTTGTTCATAATAATGATCCGCGGATAGAATATACGGATAGAGACTAATCAAATCACCGCCATAGCGACGTTTCCAGATGCGAGCCTCGAGACAAAATGCTTCCGGTCCGGCTAAGATCGCTCCTGCGACGCCGCCAAGACCTTTATAAAAAGAGATATAGACACTGTCAAATAACTCTGCGATTTCTTTTGCCGATGCCTCATAGTACGGTAAAATTTCAAGTAGGCGTGCCCCATCCAAGTGCAGACGGATTCCTTGTTCCCGTGCATATGCGCAAATGATTTCAAGTTCCTCACGCGACGGAAGCAGTCCGCCGAGTTCGCGTTGTGGCAGTTCGAGTAACAAGCAACTGACGTCCGGCAAGGCTTTGACGTCGTCTATCGTCATTAAGCGATCGACTTCTCCGACTAGTACTGGTTTAATCCCGTGTAATTCCTTCAACCCATCCTGCTCATGAATCTCGAGGTGACAAAGGGGATGGTAGGCAACCTTACGATTATTCCGTTCATCAGACCAGATCCGTAACGCAATTTGTTGCGCCATCGTACCACTCGGGAAAAAGACCGCATCCTCATGCCCAAATAACTCTGCCATCTTGCGCTCGAACGTCTTGATGAATTCGCCGTTGCCATAGATGTCACTTGGTTGATCAGCTGAAACAGTTCGCAGCGCTTCTTGTAACACGCCAACCGTCCGACTACCATGTCCATCTAAACGTTTCGTCGTTTCTTGGTAACTCGATCGTAAATCCATCTCTTTCATTCCCTTCTAAATCAATGACTATTTTTTGAAAAAATCAAAATATTCCCTCTCCACTTTTGCTATACTGTGTAGCGAAAGTCTGTTAAACGTACTCGTCAAAGGAGGTGTCCCTATCGTGCAAACGCTTCGCACTCGCCTATTGCTTCTTATTCCACTTGTCTGTCTACTACTACTTACCGTGCAACAATTCGTCCCGTCGCTCTATACGTCACTGTTTGGACGAATTGATCCAGCAACGAATACATATTGCGTCGATCGTTGTGGTCCAAAGGAATCGATCTTCGATACGATCGAAGAAGGAACGTCTTATGGCGAGAGCACGGTTACGATGAGCGAAGCCGATCCACCAGCTCCATGGTTCCGGACAGGATTCGATTCTTCGGTTACGACACCTCCTTATCTTCTCATACTATGTCTTATTCTCCTGTTTTGTAGCTGGTTTTTCTGGCATTATCTTCAGTGGTTGCGTCGACCTCGTATTGATCCATCAGGATATGCGCTTCCCCCACGGTTCCCGATTTTCATTTATGAGACGAAAGACCTGCCCGCTGACTCGATTCGAAAACAACTCGCTCACTTTAATGCACAATTGCCACTTTCCTTACAACGCCGTACCCACGAGACGGTAACGGAATGGTTCGACCGAATTGCGTTCCCGTCTCCTGTTGATCCGCTCTACTTCGAAGTGCGATATGGGAAGGTGCCTGTCATCTCGACGCATCAATTGACCTTCTTCGCCCAAGCGATGGAGCAGTATCTTCGAAAATGCCAAGTCCAGTCATCGATCTCTTGAATTCTGCCGCCCTGCTCATTGAAGCTTGGCGGTTTTTCTTATGACGGTTTGTCAAATTA